>NZ_QHHV01000120.1:0-32962 GCF_003947245.1 Actinoplanes sp. ATCC 53533
GAGTCCGGGATCAGCTTGTCCAGATCAAGATCAACCTCGCTCGGCGCGAGGTCGGCGGGCAGGTCGAAGGTGGTCGGTTCGTCCAGGTTGTTGCTGGGCAGGTACGACAGCAGCGCGCGCACGTAGTCGATCGCGTCGTCCTCGTCGCTGGCCAGGTAGTGCGCGTTGCCGCTGCGGGAGTTGTGCGTGCGGGCTCCGCCCAGCTCCTCCATGCCGACGTCCTCGCCGGTGACCGTGCGGATGACGTCCGGGCCGGTGATGAACATGTGCGAGGTCTGGTCGACCATCACCGTGAAGTCGGTGATCGCCGGGGAGTACACCGCGCCGCCCGCGCACGGGCCCATGATCAGCGAGATCTGCGGGATGACGCCGCTGGCCCGGACGTTGCGGAAGAAGATGTCGGCATACAGGCCGAGCGCGACGACGCCCTCCTGGATGCGGGCGCCGCCGGAGTCGTTGATGCCGATGATCGGGCAGCCGATCTTCATGGCCAGGTCGAGCACCTTGACGATCTTGGAGCCGAAAACCTCGCCCAGCGAGCCGCCGAACACGGTGAAGTCCTGCGAGAACACGCACACCTGGCGGCCGTCGACGGTGCCGTGCCCGGTGACCACGCCGTCGCCGTACGGGCGGTTCTTCTCCAGGCCGAAGGCGGTCGAGCGGTGCCGGGCCAGCCCGTCGAGCTCGACGAAGGAGCCCTCGTCGAGCAGCATGTCGATGCGCTCACGGGCGGTCTTCTTGCCGCGGGCGTGCTGCTTCTCCACCGCGCGGGCCGAGCCGGCGTGCACGGCCTCGTCGGTGCGCCGTTCGAGGTCGGCGAGCTTGCCGGCCGTCGTGTGGATGCCATCCTGCTGCGTCACGTCCTGCTGCGCCGTCACGATGCCCCGCCCTCCGCTCGCCCACGCACGCCGCCCGCCAGGCGGCATTCACGCCGCGGAGATCGTATCCAGGGGCCCGCGCACCCCTCGCGGTGCCCGTATGCGGGGGCGCGGCAGATAGGACGTTTCGCACTCAATGCCCCATTCGTTACATCCCCCGTGACGACATGGATGACCCCCGTCGGCGTGGCGTTGATCGTCGGTGGCATCACCACGCTCATCGTCTTCCGCGCCGCCCTCTTCCGCAGCGCTACCGGAGACCAGCGCCCCGGCGAGCACGGCGAGGCCCGACGCCGAGCCGGCGCGGACTCGGAGTCGCGTGCGGCGGGCCGACGATCGGGCGCGGAGTCGCGTCCGGGGGGTCGGCGCTCGGGCACGGAGTCGCGTGCGGCGGGCCGGCGCTCGGGTGCGGAGTCGCGTGCGGGGGGTCGGCGTTCGGGCAGCGAGGGCGCGTCTGCGGGCGGGAGCGGTGATGCCGGCGCCGTGCTCCGGCAGGGCGGGAGTGGCGATGCTGGTGCCGTGACCGGCAAGGGCCGGGGCGGTGATGCTGGTGCCGAGACCCGCAGGGGCGGTAGTGGCGATGCTGGTGCCGAGACCCGCAAGGGCGGTAGTGGCGATGCTGGTGCCGTGGTCCGGAAGGGGCGGGGCGGCAATGCCGCCGCTGCCGGGTCGGTTGAAACGTCCGCGGCTATCGCTGCCGGTGGCCGGGGTGCGGCGGTCGCGAAGGAGTCGAAGTCCGGCACCAGGGTCAAGAGGACGGGCCGCCGTGGCGCGGAACAGGCCCAGGCCGAGCGGCCCGCCCGAGCCAGGTCCGAAGCCGCGGACGTGGGCAGCCCCGGGTCCGATGCGGACCAGGGGCGGCAGGACGGGCCGGCTTCGCGGCACAGCGGAGCGGGTTCGCGGCGCTTCTGGCCAACCTCGGGTGCGTCCGCGCCGGAGCAGGCATCGGGTGCTTTCGCGGCGGCCCAAGACGTGCCGGAACGCACACCGAAAGCTCTCGCCACGGCGCAGGAGCAGCTGTCCCGCTTCGAGGGCGCGGCGGCGCCAAGGCAGGTCGGGCAGGAACGTGCCGACCCGGGACCGCGGCAGGACCGGTCGTTGTTCCGCCGGTTCGTCGGTGGTGAAGCAGGCGGTGAATTAGCCGGTGAAGCAGCCGGTGAAGCAGGCCGTGAGGTGGGCCGTGATGCAGCCGGTGAAGCGGTCGGTAGCGCGATTCGTGATGCGGTCGGCGGTGTGGGCGGCGGCCCGTCGGGGTCGGTAGTGCCAACGGGCTCGGGCGCGCCCACCGACGTCCGGCTGCCGGCCCTGGGCCTGCCCATGGCCATGGAGGAGGCGGACGACCCGGGTGAACCCGCGGACCAGGGCGGCGACCCGGAGCTCGACATCGACCAGGATCTGGACCGCGCCGCGGACCCGATGCGCGTGGACGAGCGGTCCCGCGCCCTGGAACTCCCCGGTCTGGGCCTGCCGTGCGCCGACGACCTGCGTGCCGGCTACGCCGCCGACCGGGACACCGACATGTCCGGCCCGTTCGACGCGGTGGACGGCACCGGCGCGTTCTCCGGCCTGTTCGCCGACGGCGCGCTGGACGACGCCGACGAGACCGGTCTGGTGCCGGCCACCGAGACGGCCGGCGAGGGCTGGGCGGAGCGCACCGGCCTGCGGTACGGCGACCGGGTCGAGGGCTGGATCCGTCCGCGGTACGAGGATGAGCCCGAAGCGGTCGCCGGCGAGTACTGGACCCCCGTGCCGGTGGGCTCCTACGAGACCGAGTACGGCTGGCCGACCCCGGTGGAACGGATCCCCGAGATCCCGCCCTACCCGACGGCGGTCGGTTTCGACGCACCGGTGGCAGTCGAGGCGGAGCCGACGAAGCCCGTGCCGCAGTGGCCGCCGCCGCGTCCCGACGCCCGGATCGAGCTGCCCCGCTCCTGGTCGCAGCGGAACGACAACTCCGTCGACCGCGACAGACCGATGGCGGGCCGCCCAGCCGACGACACGGTTCCGGATCATGACGCCGAACCGCCCCGGACCGAACGATTCGCCGACCGGATTCCGGACCCCGCCCCCAGCCCGTCGCGGACTGGCCGGTTCACCGACGGCGCGTCGGATGCTGCTGGCGACCTGTCGCGGGCTGGTCGGTTCGCCGACGGGGTGCCGGCCGCTGCCGCCGATCAGTCCCGGCGCGGACTGGTCGGCGGGCCGGTCAGCGGGCCAGGCGGCGGACCGGGCACCGACCGGGGACACACCTACGCGGCCAGCGAGGAGAGCCTGGAAGGCCCGATCTGGACCGTCCCCGACATGCCCGAAGCGGCCATGCCGGACCTCACCTGGTCCCCGGAAGCGGCCACCGACGACGCCTCCCCCCGCCGTGTCCGCCGCCCGGCCGTCATGATCCGCCGCCGGCGTGGCACCGGGCCGGCCGGCGCCCCGCCGGCCGACGAGGCCACCCAGGCGCTGCCGCCGATGGAACTCACCCACCCGGACCAGCGCGCCCGCCCCCGGCCCCGCCCACGCCCCGGCAACGGCCAGCAGGAACCGCGCAGCACTGTCTATGTGAGCCGGCATGCGGCCGAACCGAGCTGACGCGCCCGAACCCGAGCCGGTGCGGCCGAACCGGGCCGCCGCGCCGAACCGAGCTGAGCACGCCGGGATTGAAGGGCCCGCGGCGCGCGCCGCGGCCAAGGGTGGGCCGTCTAGGCTGGGTTGATGGCCTCCTCGCCCTACACGGACCTCGATCGGCCGCCGCTGGGTGAGCGGTCGCTGCAGCGAGCGCTCATCGTGCCCGGCGGGTTCTGGCAGCGTTTGGAGATCTGGGCCGAGACCGGCTCCACTAACGCCGATGCCGCGGCCGCCGCCGCTGCCGGCGCCGCCGAGGGGCTCGTAGTGGTGGCCGAGCGCCAGGTCGCCGGCCGGGGCCGGCGCGACCGGCAGTGGGTCTCGCCGCCGCGGGCCGGGCTGACGCTCAGCTTCCTGCTGCGGCCCGGTGCCGCCGACGCCGAGCGGGGCTGGGCGCCGGCGCCGCAGCGCACCTGGGGCTGGTTACCGCTGCTCGCCGGGGTGGCGCTGCTGGAGGCCGTGCAGCGGCTGGCCGAGGTCGACGCCGGGCTGAAGTGGCCGAACGACCTGTTGCTGACCACCGCGGCCGGCGAGGCGAAGACGGCCGGCATCCTGGCCGAGGCTAGCGGGGACGCGGTGGTGGTCGGCATCGGCCTGAACGTCACCACCCGGGGCGACGAGCTGCCCGCCACGACCGGGCTGCCGGCCACGTCGTTGCAGGTCGCCGGCGCCAAGTCCACCGATCGCGATCCGCTGCTGCGGGCGCTGCTGCGGGGCGTCGCCCGGTGGTACGCCGGCTGGCGTGAGGCCGGCGGCGACGCCGAGATGTGCGGGCTGCTGGCGGCGTACCAGCGGGACTGCGCGACGATCGGGCGGGACGTGCGGGTGCTGCTCCCCAACGACCAGGAGTTCACCGGCACGGCGACCACGGTGGACAGTGACGGGCAGCTCGTGGTCCGTACGGCTGACGGCGAGCGGCGAGTCTCGGCGGGTGACGTTCTGCACGTACGCTGAGCGCGTGGCTTTCCCGGACGAGGTGCTGACCGACGAGGAAGAGGTCGTCCTCCACCAGCATCCGCACGCGCGGGCGGCCGTACGCCCGGTCCTGGTCCTGCTGGTGGCCCTGGCCGCCGTGCTCGGGGTCTGGATCATGTTGCCGCCGACGACCGGCGGCCTGATCGGCGTGCTGGTGGTCGGTGCCGTCGCTCTGTTCATGGGGCTGACCCGTGGGGTGTGGCCGCTGCTGGTGTGGCGCAGCACCCACTACGTCTTCACCGACGAGCGGATCCTGCTGCAGGACGGGGTGATCGCCCGGGAGCGCCGGGATCTCCCGCTGAACAGGGTCAACGACCACGTGATGAGCCAGTCGCTGCTCGACCGGCTGCTGGGCTGCGGCACGTTGCGGATCGACTCGATCGGCGACCGGAGCGCGGTGCTCGTCGCCGTGCCACACGTGCAGCATGTGCAGACGCTGCTCTACCAGCTCATCGAGACCGACCGGGAGCTGCACGGCGACGAGCACGAGGAGGACGAGCCGGAGCCCGAGCCCGCGCCGATCCGCGGCCGGCGGCGCTGAGGATCAGACAGCTCGCCGCTGGGCGTCGATCTCCTTGGCCAGCTCCTCGTCCAGGCTGCCGTCCGCCTCGGCGCTGAGCTCGGCCAGCCCGGCCACCACGTCCAGCTCGGCCACCGTGGCCTCGTGGCCGTCGACGGGCGGCTTGAGGAAGACGAAGGTGCGGTAGGCCCAGAAGCGGAAGATCGTCGCCACCGCGATGCCGAGCAGCGTGACCCCCATGAACAGGATCTCGTCGTGCTCCTCGGTGAGGCCGAAGCCGTACTTGCCGATGGTCACCGCGCCGGACTGGATGATCATGCCGACCAGGTTGAAGCCGAAGAACAGCGTGTATTCCCGGCGCAGGGCGCTGCGGGTGTGGTGGCGGTATGTCCAGTATCTGTTAGCCAGGTATGCCAGCGTCGTCGTGACGACGGTGGCGACGACGCTCGCCTTGACGGCGCCGATGGGCAGCAATGCCCAGGTGATCGCCATGTAGAGCAGCGTGTTCGCGGCGCCGATCGAGCCGAAGGCGAGAGCCTCGGGGGCGAGGTGGCGCAGGCGTTCCGCCAGCGAGCGGGCTGAGGACATTGGGCAACCTTACGGGGGGAGTGGGCGCGGACAGCGGAGCCTGAAGTGCGGTGACTCCGACATCACATTCGCGGGACGGCGCGCGGCGCGGGCGGGGGCGCGGACGGCGGCGTGGTCGCGGACGCCGGGGCGGGCGCCTCTGCCGGCGACGCGGGGACCGTCGGCTCCGGGACCAGGGCGCCGCCGAACACGAACCGGCGGTAGGACCAGAAGCGGAACAGGGTGCCGACGGCGGTGCCCACCAACTGACCGGAGATGTTGTCCGCCAGCGGGGTCTGGAACTCGGGCCAGAGCGCGCCCAGGCCGTAGTGGCTGATCGCCAGGCAGGTCAGCCCGATGCCCAGGCCGACCCCGTTGAGCAGGAAGAACAGCGTGTACTGCCGGGCCATGTTGGTGTGCTCGCGGTGCCGCCAGGTCCAGAACCGGTTGCCGATGAACGCCACGGTCGTGGCCAGCACGGTGGAGATGGTCTTGGCGAGCAGCGACTCGAAGCCGGTCTGCAGAAGCACGTTGAACAGGGTCAGGTCGATCGCGAAGGCGATGCTGCCCACCGTGCCGAACTTGCTCAACTCGCGAACGAGTGCACCGAAGCGTGCCCGCAGCGCGGGCAGGAAAGCGGCAGGCACGGACCCGAGAGTACCGGTGCCGGTCACTGCCCGCCGTTTTCGTGAGCGACTCTTAACCCTTCCGCCGCAGCATGATCCCGCTGCCGGTACTGACGGTGACCGCGTTGATCAATTTCCGTGATCTCGGCGTGTCGTCCCCGGCAGCCGGCGCAGTAGGCGAGGTGGGCCTCGAGCCGGACGGCGACGCGCGCGGAGATCCGGCCCCGGACGTGCCCGCCGAGCCGGTCGCCGGTCCACCGGCACTCGGGCGGGTCGGTGTCGGCCACGTGTTGCTGCAGGTAGAGCCGGCGCAGACCCTCCCGGGCCCGGTGGGCGAGCACCGCGACGGCGTTCGGGGTGAGGCCGAGTTGCGGGGCGACCTCCGCCGGGCTGGCGCCCTCGACCTCCGTGCGCCACAGCACGTCCCGCCAGCGGTCCGGCAGCGCCCGGAACGCCTGCGCGGCGTAGGTGCGTTCGAGCCGGTCGAGGGCCGGGTCCAGGAACGGCTCGCCCTCGTCGTAGCGGGTCAGGTCGTCGGTGAACTCCAGCCGGCGGTCCCGCCGGGCCCGGTGGTAGCAGACGTGCCGGAGGGTGGTGTGCAGGTAGGCGCGGAACGCCACCAGTGGCCCACGGCCGGCTCGCAGGCTGGCGAAGACCCGGGCGAACGTCTCGGCGACCAGGTCGTCGACGTCGGCGGGGTCGTGGACCAGCCCGTACGCCAGCGCCCGGGCCGCGGCCCGGTGGCGCTGGTAGAGGACGCCGTACGCGGCGGTGTCGCCGGCGCGGACGGCGGCCAGCAGGTCGGTATCGGGGTCGCTGGCCGGGGTCGTCATTCCTGCCTCCTGTAGCCGGGAGTGGGAGGAAAGCCCGAGTAGCGGTCAGCTTAAGACGTTTCGTCCGTTTTGTGAAAGTGGGCCGCCAGCCCGGGCGGGGTGGGCCCGAGGCGGCGGGATGCGCGCTTGTGCGCCAAGCGACGAAGAATCAATCGTGATTGCGCACGGATGCCGAAGTTTGTGCGGTTGTCCACAGGATTCACCGATGAACTGAACGTCCCCCCGGCTTAGGCTGATGTGACTCCCGTGACATCAGCCGGTCCTCCGGCTTGATTCGTCACAGGTCAGTGCCGACCGAAGGGAATCACATGTCAGTTCCCCCCACTGCTCACGCCAAGCTTCTGACCTGGGTGGACGAGGTTGCCGCCCTGACCACGCCGGACCGCGTCGTCTGGTGCGACGGTTCCGACGAGGAATGGACGCGACTCACCGACGCGCTCGTCGACGGCGGCTCGCTGGTCCGCCTCGATTCCGCCAAGCGGCCCAACTCCTTCTGGGCCCGCACCGACCCGGGTGATGTCGCCCGGGTCGAGGAACGCACGTTCATCTGCTCCGTCGATCCCGCCGACGCCGGTCCGACCAACAACTGGACCGCGCCCGCCGAGATGAAGGCGACGATGACGGAGCTCTACCGCGGCTGCATGCGCGGGCGGACCATGTACGTCGTCCCGTTCTGCATGGGCCCGCTCGACTCGCCCAGCCCGATGTTCGGTGTGGAGATCACCGACAGCGCGTACGTGGTCACGTCCATGAAGATCATGACCAGGATGGGCACCGCGGTCCTGGCCGCGATGGGCGCCGACGCGGACTTCGTGCCGGCGCTGCACTCGGTCGGCAAGCCGCTGGCCGAGGGCGAGGCCGACGTGCCCTGGCCGTGCAGCGAGACCAAGTACATCTCGCACTTCCCGGAGACCCGGGAGATCTGGTCGTACGGCTCCGGCTACGGCGGCAACTCCCTGCTCGGCAAGAAGTGCTTCGCCCTGCGGATCGCCAGCGTCGCCGCCCGCGACGAGGGCTGGCTCGCCGAGCACATGCTGATCATGAAGCTGACCTCGCCCGCGGGGACGGTCCGCTACATCGCCGGCGCGTTCCCCTCGGCCTGCGGCAAGACCAACCTGGCCATGCTCGAGCCGACGCTGCCGGGCTGGAAGGTCGAGACCGTCGGCGACGACATCGCCTGGATGCGCTTCGGCGAGGACGGGCGGCTCTGGGCCACCAACCCGGAGTATGGACTGTTCGGGGTCGCGCCCGGCACCGACGAGCACACCAACCCGAACGCGATGCGCACCCTGGCGCGGGGTAACTCGGTCTTCACCAACGTGGCCCGCACCGACGACGGCGACATCTGGTGGGAGGGCATGGGTGAGCCGCCCGCGCACCTGATCGACTGGAAGGGCAACGACTGGACACCGGAGTCCGACTCGACGTCCAGCCACCCGAACAGCCGCTTCTGCACGCCCATCAACCAGTGCCCGATCCTCGCCCCGGAATACGACGACCCGCGGGGCGTGCCGATCGACGCGATCCTGTTCGGCGGCCGGCGCAAGACGACGGTCCCGCTGGTCACCGAGGCCCGCGACTGGGTGCACGGCGTCTACTTCGGCGCGACGCTGTCGTCGGAGACCACCGCCGCCGCGGTCGGCCAGGTCGGCGTGGTCCGCCGGGACCCGATGGCGATGCTGCCGTTCATCGGCTACCACGCCGGCGACTACTTCAACCACTGGATCGAGATGGGCAAGGCGGCCTCCGGCGACGCCGAGAAGCTGCCGAAGATCTTCTACGTCAACTGGTTCCGCCGCGACGCCGACGGCGGCTTCCTCTGGCCCGGCTTCGGCGAGAATTCACGGGTCCTCAAGTGGATCGTCGAGCGCCTCGACGGCACCGGTGACGCGGTGGAGACGGCGATCGGGCACGTGCCGGCCCCGGGCGCGCTCGACGTCAGCGGGCTGGACATCAGCCCGGCCGACCTGGCGGCCGTGCTGCGGGTCGACACCGACGAGTGGCTGGCGGAGATCCCGCAGGTCGAGGAGTGGTTCGCCAAGTTCGGCGACAAGCTCCCGACCGTGCTCTGGTCCGAACTCGACGCTCTGAAGTCCCGCTTGAACGCCGGCTGACACCCCGCGCCCGCCTCGCGAATGAGGCGGGCGCGGCCTGGGTACCTTCAGCCCCGTGACCTCCGTTGAGCTGCGACCGCCCGTGATCCGTGCGCTGACCTGGCTGCTGGTCGCGACGGCGGCGGCCACCGCGGGGGTCGAGCTGCTCAATTTCTGGTACGCGCCCGAGCAGGGTTTCGGGCTCGCCGTCCGCACCGGCTGGGCGCTGCTGCGTACCCTCGCCTGGTTGATCCTGATCTGGCACGTGCGCCGCAGCCGCGCGGTCTCCCGGCCGCTGGGTCTGATCCTCGCCGTCACCACCGTCTTCGCCGTCGGCCGCCTCGTCGTGCCCCGGGACGGCGCGCCGCCGGTGGCCGGCCTGGCGGGTTTCGGCGTGCTTGCCCTGCTCTGCGCGGCGGTCGTGGTGCTGCTCTACCGGCATCCCACCGTGCGCGGGCACCTGGTCCGGTATCCGAACAAGCTGGTCGCGACCAGGCAGGGGCTGGAGTGGCGGGAAGCGGCGCCGCGCCGCCCACCGGTCGCCGCCTGGGTGCTGACCGCCCGGGTCGCCGCGTTCACCTACAGCCCGCTCATCCTGGTGCCCGCCGTGATCTCGGTCGGCGAGCTGGGCAGCAGCCCGGAGTACATCCTGGCGGTGGTCTTCTGGATCTTCATCGGCATCGGCGCCAGCTACGCCGTGCTGCTGACCACGTTCTTCCTGCAGCGCGGCAAGGCATGGGCCCGGCAGCTGATGGTCTGGGTCAGCCTGGGCGTGCTCGTGATCGACCTGCCGCTCTGCTACCTGCTGCTCGGCGCGGACGGGCTGATCCGCGACGGCGCACCGCTGGTCGCCGCCGCCCTGCTGGCCTGCTACGCGGTCTGGCGCGCCGGCCGCACGGCCGCGGCCACCGACTCTGCCGCCGCCGCGGCCGCGGCACCGGCATGACCGGCCGCCCCGGCCGGCGTGGAAGTGGCGCGTGCCAATGACCAGCCGGGCGTGGAAGTGGCGGGAGCCAATGACCAGCCGGGCGTGGAAGTGGCGGGAGCCCATGACCGGCCGGGCGTGGTGGCGGCGTGGGCGGACGATGTCGGCTCGTGGCGGTCGGTTGCGGAGGGGCGCGGGCGGATGAGCGTCGAGCGGGTCGATGTCGCGGTGGTCGGAGCCGGGCCTGCCGGCGCGGCTGCGGCGCTGGCGGCCCGCCGGGCCGGCGCGTCGGTGCTGCTGTTGGACAAGGCCGACTTCCCCCGTGACAAACCCTGCGGTGACGGCATCGCGGCCGACGCCTTGGACGTGCTCGCCGGGCTCGGGGTCACCGGCGTGACCGACGGTTACCCGGCGGTGGAACGACTGCGGCTGGTCGCGCCCGGCGGCGCCGAGGTGGCCCGGCCCCTGCCGCGCCCGGCTTACACGGTGCCGCGCAAGGTGTTCGACGAGCGGTTGGTGCGTGCCGCCGTCGAGCAGGGTGCCGAACTGCGCCGGCACACCGTCCGCGACGTCCGGGCCGACCGGGACGGCGTCACTCTCGACGACCGGGTCCGGGCCCGGGTGGTGATCGGCGCGGACGGGGCCGGCTCGGTGGTGCGGCGCGCGCTCGGCCACCCGGTCAACCCGGACGGTCACCTGGCCATCGCGATCCGCGGATACGCCGCCGCGATCGGCACCGAGCAGGTCATCCGGACCACCGGGGCGCGCTGGCCCGCGTACGCGTGGTCGTTCCCGATCGGCGACGGCAGCGCCAACGTGGGCTACGGCGAGGTGCTGCGCGGGACGCCGCTGACGAAGGCGTACCTGCTGACCCGGCTGGCGGAGCTGCTGCCCGGCGGCGCGCCGGCCGGCCTGCGGGCCCACCACCTGCCGTTGTCCACCCACCGGCCGCCGCCGGCCCGCGGCCCGGTGCTGCTGGCCGGCGACGCGCTGTCGCTGATCAATCCGTTCACCGGCGAGGGCATCTTCTACGCGGTGCTCTCCGGCGCGCTGGCCGGCGAGGCCGCCGCGGCCGGGCCGGACCGGGCCGCCGGGCTGTACCGCGCCGCCTTCGCCGGCCGGCTCGGCCGGCACCTGCGGCACTCGGGCCTCGCCGCGGTGCTGACCCGTCGGCCGGCCGTGGTCGACGCCGCAGTTCGGGCGGCACGCCGAGATGGTGCGGTTTTTCGACCGAATGGTGGAGCTGGGCCTGGGTGACGGTGTTTTCGATCTTCGCACGATCGGACGCATCGGGGCCGCGATGCTCTCCGGAGCCGACTCACCCTCTTGAGTCCCGGCGCGCGCTGGATAGGCTTGCGGGGATGACTCTGCGGTCCCTGGTCTACTCGCTGTACGAACGACGGCTCGCCGGCAAGCTCGCCGGCCGGCCGGTGCCGCAGCATGTCGGGGTGATGTGCGACGGCAACCGTCGCTGGGCCCGCGAGATGGGCTACGTCGACCCCAACGACGGGCACCGGGTCGGCGCGGTGCGGATCAAGGAGCTGCTCGGCTGGTGCGACCAGGCCGGGATCAAGCACGTCACGCTCTACCTGCTGGCCACCGACAATCTGCAGCGGGCCGCCGCCGAGCTGGACCCGCTGGTCAAGATCATCGAAGACCTGGCGACGGAGCTGGCCGAGGACGGCAACCCGTGGCGGCTGCGCATCGTCGGCGCGCTCGACGTGCTGCCCGCGCCCACGGCGACCGTGCTGAAGGCCGCCCAGGAGCGCACACAAAATCGCATCGAGGGCGTCGAGGTCAACCTGGCGGTCGGCTACGGCGGTCGCCGGGAGATCACCGACGCGGTGCGCTCGCTGCTCTACGAGCAGTCCGCGGCCGGGCGCACGCTGGAGGAGCTGGCCGAGGTGCTCGACGTCGAGCACATCGCCGAGCACCTCTACACCCGCGGCCAGCCGGATCCCGACCTGGTCATCCGCACGAGCGGGGAGCAGCGGCTGTCCGGCTTCCTGCTCTGGCAGTCGGCGCACTCGGAGTTCTACTTCCACGACGCGAACTGGCCGGACTTCCGCCGGACCGACTTCCTGCGGGCTCTGCGCTCATACGCGGGCCGTCAGCGTCGCTACGGCGCCTGAGAGCGTTCAGCGCCAGCACCCCGATCACGATCGTGATGCCCGCCCATTCGCGCGGGCGCAGCGCCTGGCCGAGCAGCGCCAGCCCGGCCAGCGCCGCCAGCACCGGGTGCACGCTCATGAACATCCCGAACAAGCGCGCCGGCACGCGGCGCAAGGCGATCAGATCGAGCGCGTACGGCAGTGAGCTGAGCACCCCGGCCCCGGCGGCATACCCGAGTCCCGCGGCGCCGAAACGGCCCTGTGCGACAAGGATCACAGCCACCGGCAGATAGCCCAGCGCGGACACCGCGGTCGCGACCGCGGTCGCCTGAATCCCCGGCACCCGCGCCCCCAACACCCGGTTGAGCAGGATGTACGCGGCCCAGCCGGCCGCCGCGAGCAGCGCGTACCCGATACCGGCGTAGTCGCTGGACGGCCCCGGCAGCACGAGGACGTAGACGCCGGCCCCGGCCGCGACCGCGCAGCCCAGGTCGAAGCGGGTCCGGGAGCCGGCCAGCGCCAGCGCGAGCGGGCCGAGCACCTCCAGGGTGACGGCCAGCCCGAGCCCGATCCGGTCGATCGCGGTGTAGAGGCTCAGGTTCATCACCGCGAAGGTGCCGGCGAGCAGCAGCATCGGCCACCACTGCGGCCAGGTGAAGCGGCGCGGGTCCGGGCGGGCCACCGCGAGCAGGGCGGCCGCGGCCACGAGCTGACGTACCGCGACAACGCCGGCCGGGCCGACCGAGGCGAACGCGTGCGCGCCCACCGCCGCGCCGACCTGGTTGCCGGCGGCGCTGCCGAGCATGATGGCCAGACCGCCGAGCCGGGAGGATCTCATGACCTCCAGGCTTCGCGGCGGCGGCCGGGAACAGAAATACCGAGACCGCGAGATCTATACGCTGAACGTATGGATGTGCGGGTGGGTCAACTCCGGGCCCTGGTCGCGGTCGTCGACGCGGGCACGTTCACCGACGCCGCCGCGGTGCTCGGAGTCTCGCAGGCCGCCGTCTCCCGCTCGGTCGGGGCGCTCGAACAGGCCCTCGGCACCCGGGTGCTGCAGCGGACCACCCGGCACGTCGCGCTGACGCCCGCCGGCGCCCGGATCGTCGCCCAGGCCCGGCGCATCCTCGAAGAGGTCGCCCACCTGCAGCGAATCGTCACCGAGCCGAGCACCGAGGTGCGGGTCGGCTACGCCTGGGCGGCGCTGGGCCGGCACACCCGGCGGCTGCAGAAGGCGTGGGCGGCCGCGCATCCTCGCGTGCCGCTGGTGTTCGTGCAGGTCAACGACCCCACGGCCGGGCTGAGCAGCGGTGCGGCGGACCTGGGCGTCATCCGCCGCGCGCTGGACGACCCCCGGTTCGCCACCGCCGAGATCGGCGTCGAGTCCCGGTATGCCGCCGTCGCCACCGACAGCGCCCTGGCCCGTCGGCGCACGCTGCGCGTGGAGGATCTGTCGCGCTGCACCGTCGCGATGGACAGCCGCAACGGCACCACCACCCCGCAACTGTGGCCGCCGGACTCCCGGCCCGCCTCGATCCGCGAGACGACCGCGGTCGACGAGTGGCTGACGCTCATCGCCGCCGGGCAGGCCGTGGGCATCACCGCCGAAGCCACGGCGTACCAGTATCCGCGGCCGGGGGTCGCCTACCGGGTGCTGCGGCGGGCCCCGACGATCTCGGTGCGGCTGGCCTGGTGGCGCGACGATCCGCCGGATCAGCTCGACGAGGTGGTCGACCTGGCGCGAACCGCCTACGGCTGGTCAGCGGGGGAAGGCGCGCAGGGCGTCGGCGAGGAAGCCGGCGACAGCCTCGGGTGACTCCAGGGTCAGGTCGGCGGCGCTGGAGACCTCCGCGCCGGTCTCCGGGTTGGCCACCGCCACGCACATGCCGAAGAAGTCGGGATCGACCGCCTCGCGGGCGCGCAGCGCGTCGAACGCCTTGATGTCGGACATGTCATCGCCGAAATACCACGCGCAGCGGGCGTTCAGCACGCTCTCGCTGATCACCATGCCCTTGTCCTGGTCGACCGGCGGCTTGAGCTCGACGACCATCCGGCCACCCTGGACCCGCAGGCCCAGGCGCTCGGCCTGCTCGTGACCCCAGCGCTCGACCGTCTGGGCGAGCTGCGGCGCGGTGCGGTAGTGCAGGGCCACCGAGAGGCGCTTGTATTCCACCAGGATCTGCGCGGGCAGCTCAGTCTTGGCCCGCTCGGCCAGGTCTGCCATCGCGGGGACCCAGGGCAGGGCGGCCGGCTCGGTGACCACCTCGCCGTCGTGCCACACCTCCAGGCCGTACAGGCCGTAGAGGTCGACGTGGGTCAGCGACTCGAAGCGCGAGCGCAGGAAGCTCACCGGGCGGGCCGAGACGATGGCCACCCGGGCGACCGCGCCGGCCAGCTCCTCCAGCACGCCCAGCACGGACGGAACCGGCTGGGAAGCATCGGGATCGTCCGTGACGGGCGACAGCACGCCGTCGAAGTCGAAGAAGAGAGTCGTTTCCGCGGCCCGGGAAGCGGTGAACTGCCAGGCTTCGGCGGCGCTCAGCGGGTGCGTGGGACGCGCGTGTTGCGGCTCGGACTCAGGCACAAGTCCCAGCCTACCTGGCGTCAGGCTCTTCGCACGTCGGCGTAACGGAGCGGAATTGGCGTAACACGCGGGTACTACCGCCGGTGGCGGTTGGCAGCTAGCGTTCTAGTCATGGCACGGGGTCATCCCGGGCCAACCGGTCGGCCCGGACCTGCGACAAGAGCGCCACGGGGCCCCGCATCCCGGCTCCGTGCCAGGCACGGGCGCCGGACGTGGCGGACCGCGGGTGGACGGGTTGCACGCCCGCTGGAGCAGGCCTGTGACATCTCGCCGTACTGACGCCGGGGCTTCGCAAGACCCGGCCGCCACCGTGTCCAGCAGTCGTGCCGGGACGGGACGCAGGTCGTCCCGCGATCGGCACACAGACGCGGAGCCCGCCCCAGCGGGGCGGGTTTTCGTTCTGGACACCTCGGTCCTGCTGTCCGACCCGGCGGCGTTCCGCCGGTTCACCGATCATGAGGTGATCATTCCGCTCGTGGTGATCTCCGAGCTGGAGGACAAACGCCACCATCCCGAGCTCGGCTGGTTCGCCCGGCAGGCGCTGCGCATGCTCGACGAGCTGCGCATCAAGTTCGGCCGGCTCGACCACCCCGTGCTCTGCAACGACGAGGGCGGCACGATGCGCGTGGAGCTCAACCACGCCGATCAGAGTGTGCTGCCGCAGGGCTTCCGCAACGACTCGAACGACACCCGGATCCTGTCCGTGGCGCTCGGGCTGGCCGCGGACGGCCGGGACGTCACGCTGGTGAGCAAGGACATGCCGCTGCGGGTCAAGGCCGCCTCGGTCGGCCTGACGGCCGACGAATACCGGCACGGCCAGGCCAGCGACCCGACCTGGGTGGGCATGGCCGACCTCAAGCTGTCGGAGGAGCAGGTCAGCCAGCTGTATGCGGGCGACGAGCTGGAGCTGGAGGAGGCGGACGCGCTGCCCTGCCACACCGGCCTGGTGATCCACTCCGCCCGCGGTTCGGCGCTGGCCCGGGTCAACCCGGACAAGACCGTGCGCCTGGTTCGCGGCGACCGGGAGGCGTTCGGGCTGCGCGGCCGCTCGGCGGAGCAGCGGATCGCCCTGGACCTGCTGCTGGACGAGTCGATCGGGATCGTCTCGCTGGGCGGCCGGGCCGGCACCGGCAAGTCCGCGCTGGCGCTGTGCGCGGGCCTCGAGGCGACCATGGAGCGCAACCGCCACAAGAAGGTCATCGTCTTCCGCCCGCTATACGCGGTCGGCGGCCAGGAGCTCGGCTATCTGCCGGGCAGCGAGTCGGAGAAGATGTCGCCCTGGGCGCAGGCGGTCTTCGACACGCTCGGCGCGGTGGTGCACGCGAACGTGATGGAGGAGGTCATGGCGCGTGGCCTGCTCGAGGTGCTGCCGCTGACCCACATCCGGGGCCGGAGCCTGCACGACGCGTTCGTGATCGTTGACGAGGCGCAGTCGCTGGAACGCAACGTGCTGCTCACGGTCCTGTCCCGGATCGGCCAGGGCTCGCGGGTGGTGCTCACCCACGATGTCGCCCAGCGCGACAACCTGCGGGTGGGCCGGCACGACGGCGTGACGGCGGTGATCGAGGCGCTGAAGGGTCACCCCATCTTCGCCCATGTCACCCTGACGAGGTCCGAGCGTTCGCCGATCGCAGAGGTCGTGACCGATCTGCTGGAGGACATCCCGCAGTAACGCTCCGTTATCGGCTGAGGCGGGGACCCCGGGGTCCCCGCCTCACGCTATGAAGAGAGCTAGCTACGCAAAGTAAGGTATTGGCTACCTCGAAAGTGCGGGAAAAGGCGGGCTTTTGCCCGGAATAACTACCGAACATCCTGTGATTCATTTCACAGGTGCGCGTCGTCATTTCACATCCACTTCACCGTGCGCCATGGTGGCTGGCGAGCATCAATCGTGTGGCCCGGCAGGTTGAAGATCGACTTGGCAGTCACCGTGACCGGCGGAAGTCGGCTGGTCACGCGGCCCGAGGGGGCCGTCGATGCTCGCGGCGGGAAATGTCGCCGGGATTCGTCCCGGTGAATTCCAGCCGCGTCATTGCCCCCTACGAAGGGATACTTCGTGAATCGGCTCTGGAGCCGGGTCGGCATCCGCGTGGCCTCGGTGGGCCTGCTTGTCGCAGGCGTGATCGGCGGGGTCTACCTCGGTCAAGACCAGGAAGTCCAGGCGCAGAGCGCCCAGGTCGGTCTCATCGTCCAAGCGGACGCGGATGAGATGCAGCTGCTCAAGGAGCGGCACGGCCAGCACGCGGCGGCTCGCGCGTACCAGCGTCAGGCGGAAGGTGTGGCTGCCGCCAAGGCGGCCGCGGAGGCCAAGGCCGCGGCGGGCAAGGCCCGCACGGTCGAGAAGAAGCTGATCGCCGAGAAAGCGGCGGCCGAGAAGAAGGCGGCGGCCGAGAAGAAGGCCAAGTCCTCCGGCTCCGGCAGTTCCGGCGGGACGGTGCCCTACACCGGCGAGATTCCGGCCTCCTGCGACGAATACAGCGGCAACCGGGCGACCGGCTGCGCCCTGATGCTCGATGAGGGTTTCAAGATCGACCAGTTCCCGTGCCTGGACAAGCTGTGGAAGAAGGAAAGCGGCTGGAACCACCGCGCCGAGAACCCCAGCTCGGGCGCCTACGGCATCCCGCAGTCCCTGCCGGGTTCCAAGATGGCCTCGGAGGGCTCGGACTGGAAGACCAGCCCGGCGACCCAGATCAAGTGGGGCCTCGGTTACATCAAGGGCCGCTACGACACCCCGTGCAACGCGTGGTCACACTCGCAGAACACGGGCTGGTACTGATCCCGGCGTGACAAATGGGGTGCGCGTTTCGGCGCGTACCCCATTTGCCGTTACCGGCCGTGATCAAATGTCGGAATGGTACGGAAAGTCGCCTCGATGGTCCTGCTCGGGATGCTCGCCTGCGTTCTCTCCGGGAGCCAGATAGCCGCCCGGGCCGCAGCCGGCACCGAGCCGATCCGCGAGGTCGTCGGCGGCAGCCTGGCGCCGGCCGGCCGGTTCCTGTGGATGGTGCGGCTCTCGATGGGCTGCGGCGGGGTGCTCACCGCCCCCGGCGTCGTGCTCACGGCCGGTCACTGCGTCGCCGGCACCGGCCGGGACCGCAGCATCGGCGTGCTCGCCGGCACCACCGACATCAGGTCCGGCGCCGCCATCAGAGCGCACTCGGTCGCGGTCATCCGGGCCGGCGGCTTCCGCGAGGAGACCCGCGGCGACGACTGGGCGCTGATCAAGCTGGACCGCGAACTGAACCTGCCGGTGCTGGACCTCAGCCACGGCGGCGCCGACGAGGCCGGCCCGCTGACCATCCTCGGGTGGGGCCAGACCCGCGAGGACTCGCTGCAGCAGGTGCACAAGCTGCGGTACGGGACCGTGTACGCGGTGGGCGACAAGAAGTGTGCCCAGGCGTACCGCAAGATCGGGGTGCGGCTCGTGGAGGACGAGTCGATCTGCGCGGCCGGGCGGGGGGTCGACACCTGTCAGGGCGACTCCGGCGGGCCGATGGTCCACCAGACGGCGGACCATCGATGGGTGCAGGTCGGCATCGTGAGCTTCGGCCTCGGCTGCGCCCGCCGCAGCTATCCCGGCGTCTACACCGAGGTCTCGAAATTCCACGCTGACATCCGCGCGGCGACCCGACAGCTCACCTAGCGAAGTCGCATGGGCTTCCGCCGCGGGTCGGCACAGCTGAACGCGTCCATTCCACCACCCTGAGTTGGCGGGGCTGGCGTCCATCGGCGACCATCGGGGAATGAGCTACCCCGGCGAACGCGAGGATCAGGCGGCCCGATTCGGCACCGAGGCGTTCTTCGCCTCCATCGGCCGGGCGTTCTTGGCGATGTGCGCGGTCATCCCGGTGCTGTTCCTGATCGAGGCGATCGACGTCGGCATCGGCTCCGGCCGGCTCGACGTGGCGGGCGGCATCATCCCGCACCGCATCAGCGGCCTGGACGGGGTGATCTTCAGCCCGTTCCTGCACGCCGGCTGGGACCACCTGTACGGCAACAGCATTCCGCTGATCCTGGTCGGCACGTTCGCCCTGGCCGGGGGCACCCGCCGCTTCCTCTGGTCGACGCTGGTGATCGTGCTGGTCAGCGGCTTCGGGGTGTGGCTCATCGGCGACCCGAGCAGCGTCGTGGTCGGCGCCAGCGGGGTCGTCTTCGGCTACCTGGGCCTGCTCTTCGCCCGCGGCTTCGTGGAGCGCAGCTGGTGGAACCTCGGCGTGGCCGCGTTCATCGGGCTGCTCTACTGGTATCAGCTCTACAACGTGCTCCCGACCGACCAGCCGATCTCCTGGCAGGGGCACCTGCTGGGCATGCTCGGCGGCGTGGTCGCGGCGATCCTCTTCCGTCGGCGCCGGCCGCGGCCGACCCCGGCCGTCTACGGCCCGGGCAGCACGCTCAGCGACATCTGAGTCCACCCGCAGCGGAAAACCCGTGCGAGTTCGTTGTTGGTCAGGTCTTGGCCCGCCGGGCCGGCACGACCGCCACGGCCACCGCCACCAGGGTCAGGAACGCGCCGAGCACCGTGTTCCAGCCCGGCCGGCCCGCCGCCCCCGGCAGGATCTCGTCCAGCAGCAGCGCGCCGGTGACCTGCCCCGCGATCATGCCCAGGCCGAGCAGCAGCACGCCCGTGTAGCGGACCACGGCGGCGCCCAGCGCGATGAAGACGATCCCGAGGGTGCCGCCCACATACAGCCACCAGGGGCCGCGGGGCAGGTGGTCCGGGAGGCCGCCCAGCGCCACCGACACCGCGAAGGCGACCAGCAGGACCGCCGTACCCGTGCAGAAGTTGAGCAGGCCCGCGACCATCGCGCTGCCCGAGACCACCCGGACGTGGCCGTTGACGGCCTGCTGCCAGGCGATGCCGAGGCCCGCCAGCAGCGGCAGCACCGCCAGCGCCAGGGCGCTCGGATGCCCGATCCGGTCGCCGACCGCCAGCAGCACCGCGCACACGGTCAGGACCGCGCCGGCCAGCCGGGGCGTGGTCACCGGCTGCGGACCGGCCGGGCCCGCGCCGGCCCGGTCCACCAGCAGGCTGCTCGACGACTGGCCGGCGACCAGGGCGACGATGAAGACGGCCACCCCGAGCGTCGGCACGGTCAGGCCCTGGGTGGCGACCAGGAAGCCGCCGCACATGCCGCCCACGCACTGCCACGGGCGGATGTGGCCGGCGCGCAGGGCGGCACGCAGGTGGCCGATCCCGGCCCGGCCGGCCGGCAGCAGCGGCACCAGCACCGCCAGCACCAGCAGGCCGGAGCCGAACGAGATGGTGGCGGCACCGATCGGGTCGCCCAGGCGTACGGCCAGCTCGCCGTTGATCCTCGACTGCACAGCCAGCGCGACACCCGCGACCACCGCGAGGCCCACACCGCCGGCCCGCCGCCCCGCCGAGACGGCGGGCGGGGCAGTCGAGGTCTGGGTCACTCGCGCACCGTCGGCAGGTGCCCGTCGAAGTCCACGGCCGAGTACAGCGCCAGCTTCTCCAGCCGGTGGTACGAGTCGATGACCCGGATCGTGCCGCTCTTGGAGCGCATCACGATCGACTGGGTGTGCGCGCCGCCGGACCGGTATCGCACGCCCTTGAGCAGGTCGCCGGAGGTCACGCCGGTGGCGACGAAGAAGCAGTTGTCGCCGGTGACCAGGTCGTCGGTGCTCAGTACCCGGTTCAGGTCGTGCCCGCCGGCCAGGGCCTTCTCCCGCTCGGAGTCGTCCAGCGGCCAGAGCTTGGCCTGGATGGCGCCGCCGAGACACTTCAGCGCGCAGGCCGCGGTGATGCCCTCGGGGGTGCCGCCGATGCCCATCAGCACGTCGACGTCCGACTCGATGCGCGCCGCGGAGATGGCGCCGGCGATGTCGCCGTCGGAGATGAACTTGATGTTGGCGCCGGCCGCCCGCACCTCCTCGACCAGCGGCTGATGCCGGGGCCGGTCCAGGATGCACACGGTCACGTCGGACACGCTGGAGCGCTTCGCCTTGGCGATGCGCCGCAGATTTTCGGTCGCGCCGGCGTTGATGTCGATGACGTCGGCGCAGTCCGGCCCGACGGCGATCTTCTCCATGTAGAAGACGGCGCTCGGGTCGAACATGGCGCCCCGCTCGGCGACCGCCAGCACGGCGACCGCGCCCGGCATGCCCTTGCTCATCAGCGTCGTGCCGTCGACCGGGTCGACCGCCACGTCCACCTCCGGGCCGGTGCCGTCGCCGACCTCCTCGCCGTTGAACAGCATCGGGGCGTTGTCCTTCTCGCCCTCGCCGATCACGACGACGCCGCGCATCTGGATCGAGTTGATGAGCTTGCGCATGGCGTCGACGGCGGCGCCGTCGCCGCCCTCCTTGTCGCCCCGGCCGACCCAGCGGCCGGCGGCCATCGCGGCCGCTTCGGTGACGCGGACCAGATCGAGGGCGATGTTGCGGTCGAGATCCTGCGGGTTCTGCGCTACGGGCATAGGGGCCTCCTCGCGACGGTGCGGGTGTGGTGCACCGATCCTCACACGCGGATATGCGCGAAGTCCCGCGTCCGCGACATGGTTAACAATGGTGGGGTGGCTACCCCTGAAGCAGCACCGGCGCCCGAAGCGGCCGCCGGGCCCGTCACCGTCGGTAAGCGCGGCGGTCGTTCCCCGCGCGACATGGCGATGTCGCTCGGCATTCTGCTGCTGCCGATCGCGCTGCTGCTGGTCTTCTACCGGGTGGTGCTGGACGGTGACAAGCCGATCAGCATCGACGCCGAGCCGACGATCCAGCAGGCCCGCAGCGCCGCCGTCTTCCCCGTGCTCCTCCCGCAGGGCCTCGGCGACGACTGGCACACGGTCAGCGCGACCTTCAAGCGCGACACCGACGGCGCCACGCTGCGGCTCGGCTACGTCGACCCGGAGAGCGACCCGATCCAGCTCGTGCAGAGCAGCACCCCGACCGCGAAGCTGCTGCCGGTGGAGCTGGGCGACGACCCGAAGGCGGTCAGCACCTTCCGCGACGGTGCGCGGACCTGGCAGCGCTACGACGCCCGGCAGGGCGAGAACGCCCTGCTGCTGCTGGAGAAGGGCCGCACCATCATCGTGGTCGGGACAGCGGAGTCGCAGACCCTGGAGGCCTTCGCGACGTCGCTGGGCTGATCTCTCAGCTCTCCGAGCGGGCGGCGCGGGCGGCCTCGATCCGCTCGCGGGCGCCGTCGAGCCAGCGCTGGCAGACGTCCGCCAGCTTCTCGCCGCGCTCCCACAGCGCCAGCGACTCCTCGAGCGAGCTGCCGCCCTGCTCCAGCCGTTCCACCACCGTCGCCAGCTCGGTGCGGGCCTGCTCGTAACTGAGTTTCTCGTCCGTCATCTCTGCACTTCCGCTCGAAGCTCACCGTCGGCCAGCCGTACCCGGACGACGTCGCCGGTCTCCACCTCGCCGGCCGCCAGGACCACGTGGCCGTCGGTCCGCTGCACGATCGCATACCCGCGCTCCAGCGTCGCCCGTGGCGACAGCGCCCGCAGCCGGGCCAGGGTGTGCCGCAGGTCGTCGTCGGCGCGGCCCAGCCGCTGGTCCAGGCTGCGCGTCGCCCTGTCCCGCAGCCCTGTCACCTCGGCGGCCCGCTGGTCCACCAGCACCTCGGGGCGGGCCAGCACGGGCCGCGACCGCCAGGAGTCCAGCCGGTGCGCCTCCCGGTCCACCAGGGCGATCACCGCGCGGTCCAGCCGGCGGCGGGCCTGCTGGATCAGCGTCGTCTCCTCGGCCAGGTCGGGCACGATCCGCTTGGCCGCGTCGGTCGGGGTGGACGCGCGCACGTCGGCCACGTAGTCGATCAACGGCGCGTCGGTCTCGTGCCCGATCGCGCTGACCACCGGGGTGCGGCAGCCGAACACGGCCCGGCACAGCGCCTCGTCGGAGAAGGGCAGCAGGTCCTCGACGCTGCCGCCGCCGCGTGCCAGCACGATCACGTCCACCGTGTCGTCGTTGTCGAGCACCTTGAGCGCGTCGATGATCTGCGGCACCGCGGTCGGGCCCTGCACGGGCACGTTGATCACCCGGAAGTCGACGGACGGCCAGCGCCGGCGGGTGTTCATCAGCACGTCGCGCTCCGCCGCGGAGGCCCGCCCGGTGATCAGCCCGACCCGCTGCGGCAGAAAGGGCAGCCGGCG
Source organism: Actinoplanes sp. ATCC 53533 (assembly GCF_003947245.1). NCBI lineage: Bacteria > Bacillati > Actinomycetota > Actinomycetes > Micromonosporales > Micromonosporaceae > Actinoplanes > Actinoplanes sp. ATCC 53533. The sequence goes on from NZ_QHHV01000120.1 coordinate 22,846, forward strand.
CTTGCGCTCGCGGGCGAACAGGCCCTCGGCGCCGAGCAGCTTCTTCAGCCGTTCCAGCCGGGCCAGCAGCTCACCGATGCCGACCTGGCGGATCTCGTCGGCGCGCAGGCTCAGCGAGCCGCGCGCCGGATAGAACTCGGGCTTGGCGTGCAGCGTGACCCTGGCCCCCTCGGCGAGCCCGGGAGCACCGGCATCGAGGACGTCGCGGTGGGCGGTGACGGTGAGGCTGAGGTCGGCCGACGGGTCCCGCAGGGTGAGGAACACCACGCCGGTGCCGGGCCGGCGGCTGATCTGCGCGACCTGGCCGTCGACCCACACCCAGCCCAGCTTGGCGATCCAGGCGCCGACCTTCTGGCTGACGACGCGGACCGGCCAGGGCTCGTCGGCGCTGGACTTCGCGGGCGCGCTCGGTTGCTCGGGCTGGCTCACCGGGCCAGCCTACGGGCGGGTCAGTTCCGGCCGCCGCCGTGGTGCTCGCTGATCCGGCGCGCCATCGCCACCAGCACCAGCACGATCAGGCCCGCGTACCCCCAGAACAACAGATCGGCCAGCAGTTGCGGGCTGTCGACGTGCCAGCCGCCGCCGTCGTCGCGGGCCAGGAAGGTGAACGGATAGCCGTGCCGCACCGAGTACGCGGTCATGCAGCACACCGCGTGGTTGGCCGGCAGCGCGCTGACGAGCATGCCGCCGGTCAGCACCGCGCCGAAGCCCGCGTAGCCCGCCGGCCCGGTCCCGGCGGTGCCCCAGCCGTACGAGATCAGCAACAACCCGCCGACCAGCAGCATGGCGTGGAACAGCAGGTACGCGCGGTCGGGCAGCCGATCCAGCTCGGCGAGCAGGTTCAGGATGGCGATGGCCACGCTGAACCAGCCGACGAGCAACCGCAGCCCGGCACCGAACGAGCCCCAGGGGCCGGGCGACTCGACGCCGCCCACCGTGCTCATCGCCCGAGTATCGCGTCCGGCAGCCGCGCTACGTGCGGAAACGCGGCTTGTCGATCATGACTGCGGTGCGGGCTCCGGCACCGCCGCCGGGCGGCGGGCCAGCCTGGCGGCCACTACCAGGATCAGCCCGGCGAAGGCCCAGAAATACAGGTCGGCGGCGAGGTTGACCGCGTCGACCTGCCAGCTCGACTGCTCGGCGACCTGGCGGGCGGTCGCCGCGTCGCCACCGAGCCCCGCCCGGGAGACCCAGGCGAACGGCCAGCCCCGGCTCGCCAGGTATGCCCACATGCCCCCGAGCTGCGTGCTCTCCGAGATCGCGCCGGCGAGCGTGCCGCCCAGCGCCGCCGCGATCGTCGCCGCCGCGGTGGCCCGTGCCGGCAGCCGTACGCGGTGTGGCATGAGCAGCACCAGGCCGCCGGCCGCCAGCACCGCGCCGACGATCATGTCGGTCACCGGCCTCGGCGCACCCAGGTTGAGCAGGATCCAGGTCAGGCCGCCGACGAGGCTCACCGCGCCGAGCACACCCCGTACGGCGGCACCGGCCTGGCCCCGCATCGTCTGTCTTGTCGCATCCACCGCACGAGTATGCCGTGCGATGGGCACCTCAGGCCCTGGCAGCGATCCTGTCGAGCAGGCAGGTCGCGTCTGCTGGCTGCTGTCCGAGGGCACGTACCATGGCTGGGTGACTGCCGACTCGATCAGCCCAGTTCGCAAGCGTGTGCTCCTCGCCAAGCCGCGGGGCTACTGCGCCGGCGTCGACCGTGCCGTGCAGACCGTCGAGGAGGCGCTGAAGCTCTACGGCTCCCCGGTCTACGTCCGCAAGCAGATCGTGCACAACAAGCACGTCGTCACCACGCTGGAAAGCCGCGGTGCGATCTTCGTGGAGGAGAACGAGGAGGTCCCCGAGGGCTCGACCGTCGTCTTCTCCGCCCACGGGGTGGCGCCCGAGGTGCACGAGCAGGCCCGCGAGCGCAAGCTCAAGGCGATCGACGCGACCTGCCCGCTGGTCACCAAGGTGCACCACGAGGCGAGGCGGTTCGCCGCCGACGACTACGACATCCTGCTCATCGGGCACGAGGGTCACGAAGAGGTCGTCGGCACGGCGGGCGAGGCGCCGGCGCACATCCAGCTCGTCGACGGCCCGGACGACGTGGAGAACGTCGTCGTTCGCGACCCGGCCAAGGTCGTCTGGCTCTCCCAGACCACGCTGTCGGTGGACGAGACGATGGAGACCGTCGCCCGGCTCAAGACCCGGCTGCCGCTGCTGCAGTCGCCGCCCAGCGACGACATCTGCTACGCCACCTCGAACCGCCAGCACGTGATCAAGGAGATCGCCCCGGAGTGCGACGTGGTGATCGTGGTCGGCTCCACCAACTCGTCGAATTCGGTGCGCCTGGTCGAGGTGGCGCTCGGCGCCGGCGCGCGGGCCGGCCACCTGGTCGACTACGCCTCAGAGATCAAGGACGAGTGGCTGGTGGGCGCGACGACCGTGGGCGTCAGCTCGGGTGCCAGCGTGCCCGACGACCTGGTCATGGAGGTGCTCGCGCACCTGGCCGAGCACGGCTTCGGCGAGGTGACCGAGTTCACCACCGCCGAGGAGCGGCTGACCTTCTCGCTGCCGCAGGAGCTGCGCCGCGACATGAAGGCCGCCGCCGCTTCGCGGGGCTAATTCCGCCGCGTGGGGCGCGGTTCGAGGGCGGCTGATTCCGCCGCGTGGGGCGCGGTTCGAGGGCGGCTGATCCCGCTGCCCGCTGCGTGGGGCGCGGTTTGAGGGTGGCTGATTCAGCTGCCCGCTGTCCGCTGCGTGGGGCGCGGTTCGAGGGTCTCGTGGAGCAACTCGGGAGCCTGGGGCTGGCGCGGGGTCAGCTCGACCTGGATCGGCACCGCCAGCTCATCGTCGGAGACACCCATCTCGGCCAGCTTGCGGGCGCTGACCAGCACCCGTGACTCCAGCGAGCCGACCGCCCGGTTGTATGCCGTCACCGCCCCACTCAGCGAACTGCCCAGCTTGCCGACGTGCTCGCCCAGGGTCGACAGCCGGCCGTACAGCTCGCGGGCCAGGCTGTGCACGGCCAGGGCGTTGTGGGCCAGCGCCTCCTGGCGCCACGAATAGGCCACCGTGCGCAGCAGCGCGACCAGGGTCGCCGGGGTCGCCAGCACCACGTTGCGGCTGAACGCGTGCTCCATCAGCGTGGCGTCGCGCTGCAGGGCCGCGTCCAGGAACGGGTCGGCTGGCACGAAGAGCACCACGAAATCCGGCGTCTGGTCAAAGGCCGTCCAGTATGCCTTCGCCGACAGCGCGTCCACGTGCCCGCGCAGCACCCTGGCGTGCTGGTCGAGGTGGGAGTCGCGGGTGCGCTCGTCGCGGGCCTCCATGGCCGAGAGGTAGGAGTCGAAGGGCGCCTTGGCGTCGACCACCACGGACCGTCCGCCGTGCAGCCGCACCAGCATGTCGGGGCGCACGCCCTGGTGGTCGGTCGCCCCGGTGACCTGCTCGGCGAAGTCGCAGTGCTCCAGCAGACCGGCCGCCTCGACGATGCGGCGCAGCTGGTGCTCACCCCAGCGGCCCCGGACCTGCGGGGCGCGCAACGCCGCGACGAGCTGTTTCGTCTCGGTCCGCAGCTCGCCGGAGACCGCGCCCATCGAGCGGACCTGCTCGCGCAGCTCGGCGTACGCGTCCACCCGGTCGCGTTCCAGCTCGGTGACCCGCTGCTCGTAGCGGCGCAGCGTCTCGTGCAGCGGGGCGACCGCGCGGGCGACCGCCTCCTGCGACTGGGCCGTCGCCTCGTAGGACAGTGACCGCAGGGACTGCTCCAGCCGGCCCTCGCCGTCGCGGCCCGCCTGCAGGGTCGCCTCGAGCCGGGCGATGTCGGTGGCGGCGCGCAGTCGCGCGGCCAGCCAGCCGAGTGCGGCTCCGACCCCCAGACAGATGAGCACCACGGCGAGCGTCGAGAAGGTCACCCTCGGAGCTTGCCAGAGGGGTATGACGAGATCGGCGAGAGTACCGTCGAGAGATGAAGGTGTTGCTGCTGCTGGTTGTCATCATCGTCGTTGTTCTAGCGATCATCGCGGCCACCCGGCGGAGCGGCGCGGCGCGCCAGCAGACCCGGCTCGAGGACGCCCGCGCCGAGGCCCAGCGCTGGTACGAGCGCCTCGGCGGACAGGTGCTCAACCTGCACGGCGACGACCCGGCCGCCCGGCAGGCGCTGGCCGACGCGAGCGAGCGATACAACGCCGCCGGCGGGCAGTTGCAGCAGGCCAAGTCGGTGCGGCAGTTCGAGCTCGCCCGGGAGTCGGCGCTGGAGGGCCTGGCGTACGTGCGCGCGGCCCGCATCGCGATGGGCATCGACCCGGGCCCGGACCTGCCGCCGCTGACCAGCGCACAGGGCGCCGGTCAGATCACCCGGGAGCGCGAGGTCAGCGTCCAGGGCCACCAGTACAAGGCGGGCCCGCAGCCCGGCGCGGAGACTCCCTACTACTACCCGGGCGGCCGGGTCCAGGGCCGGCCGGTGCCGTCGGGCTGGTATTCGACGCCGGTCTGGAAGACGGCGCTGGGTGCGGGCGCGGGAGTGATCGGCGGCATGCTGATCTTCGACGCGCTGCTCTCGCCGGGCTTCGGCGACATGGGCTACGGCGACGGCTACCAGGACGGCTTCCAGGACGCGGCCGGCGGCGACGTCGGCGGGGACGGCGGGGGCGACCTCGGCGGGGACGCCACCCAGGCCGGCGACTGGGGCGGCGGCGATTTCGGCGGCGGTGACTTCGGCGGTGATTTCGGCGGCGACTTCTGATCTCAATGCATGCGGCGGGCGAGCTCCCGGCGCAGCGCCCGCGGACCGGGCCACACCTGGGTGAGATCCGCGGTGAAGGCGGGGCGGCCCAGCGGGTCCGCCTCGTCGTCGCGGATGGCCGGCCAGCCCTCGTCCTCGCCCGCGACCGGATGCACCCGGTCCAGGTCGACCGGGGTGACATCCAGCATCGTGCGCAGGCCGTCCCGGCGCACCACCACGTGGTCGATGTCCGGCCAGGCCAGCAGCACCGGGTCGCTGCCCTGGGCGGCTAGTTCCAGGCCCCCGGAGGACGCCCGCACCCAGGTGCTGAGCGCCGACCGGGAGGACACGGCGTACGCGCCGGCCACCAGGACCGCGACCACCGCACCCTGCGCGAGCGTGGACCACCAGGGGTCGTCCGGGCCGCCCAGGAAGAGCGCGACCAGCGGGGACACGATCACGTAGGCGACCAGCAGGGTGCCGGCCAACACGGCGAACGTGCGCCACGGCGACGACCGGAAGAGCACCGCGTCGTCTGCCGGGGCTTCGACCTCGTCGGGCGGGATCGACATGCCCCCTATGCTGCCGTGCCGGGGGTCGCCGTGAGAGGAGAACCGGGCTCAGAAGGCACTGGCGATGACCAACTCGGTCGTGCGGTCGGGCAGCATGTCCAGCTTGCCGATCCGGCCCGCCGCCCTGAGATCGCCCTCGACCAGGGCCAGCCGCTCCAGCACCGCCGCCGGGCCCAGCGCCTCAGCGAGCGGCACCTCCGCCTTCATCGACAGTTTGCGGTCCGACTTGGCCCGGCGGACCTGGCGCAGGGCCTCCCCGGCCAGGTCGAGCAGGGTGGCGTCGCCGTCCGGGGCGACCCGGATCAGCTCGTACCTGGTCGGCCACGTCGAGGTGTGCACCGAGCCGTACCGCCACCAGGACCAGATCTCCTCGGTCGCGTACGGCAGGAACGGCGCGAACAACCGCAGCAGCACGGAGAGCCCGGCCGCCAGCGCCGCCCGGGCCGAGTCGCCGCCCGGCCCCTCGGCGTAAGCCCGGTCCTTGACCAGCTCGATGTAGTCGTCGCAGAACGTCCAGAAGAACGCCTCGCTCACCTGCAACGCGGTCGTGTGGTCGTACGCGTCGAACGCCGCCGTGGCGGTCTCGACCACCTCGGCCAGCCGGGCGAGCACCGCCCGATCCAGCTCCGCGGTCACCGGCCGGCGCAGCGCGTCCGCCGCGCCCAGCCCGAGGGCGAATTTCGACGCGTTGAGCAGTTTGGTGGCGAGCCGCCGGCCGACCTTGATCTGCGCCGGGTCGTACGCCAGGTCGGCGCCAGGGCGCCCGTTGGCCGCCCAGTACCGCACCGCGTCCGCGCCGTTCTGCACCAGCAGGTCCATCGGGGTGACGACGTTGCCCTTGGACTTCGACATCTTCTTGCGGTCGGGGTCGAGGATCCAGCCGGAGAGCACCGCGGTGCGCCACGGCAGGGTGTCGTGCGCGGCATCCGACCGGACGATCGAATAGAACAGCCAGGTCCGGATGATGTCGTGACCCTGCGGCCGCAGATCCATCGGGAAGACCCGCTCGAAGAGGTGGGCGTCGGTGCCCCAGCCGCCGACGATCTGCGGGGTCAGCGACGAGGTGGCCCAGGTGTCCATGACGTCCGGGTCGGCGGCGAAGCCACCCGGCACGCCGCGCTGCGCCTCGACGAAGCCCGGCGGACACTCCGACGACGGGTCGACCGGCAGTGCCGCAACATCCGGTATGAGAAGCTTGTCGTAGTCCGGCTCGCCAGCGTCGTCGAGCCGGTACCAGACCGGGACGGGCACGCCGAAGAACCGCTGGCGGCTGATCAGCCAGTCTCCGGTGAGGCCGTTGACCCAGTGCTCGTAGCGGTGCGACATGTGCGGCGGGATCCAGGTCAGCTCCTCGCCGCGGGCCAGCAGCCGGTCGCGCAGCTGCTGGTCGCGGCCGCCGTTGCGGATGAACCACTGCCGGCTGGTGACGATCTCCAGCGGCGAGTCGCCCTTCTCGTAGAACTTGACCGGGTGAGTGATCGGCCGCGGCTCGCCGAGCAGGTCACCGCTGTCGGTGAGCAGCCGGACGATCTCCCGCCGGGCCGCGTTGACGGTCAGCCCGGCGAACGGCGCGTACGCCGCGGCGGGCACGCCCGGCGGCGGGTCCGGCAGGAACCGGCCGTCCCGGCCGAGCGCCACCCGGGTCCGCAGCCGCAGGTCACGCCACCAGATGACGTCGGTCAGGTCGCCGAAGGTGCAGACCATCGCGATGCCGGTGCCCTTGTCGGCCTCGGCCAGCGGGTGGGCGTGCACCGGCACCTCGACGTCGAAGAGCGGGGTGCGCACGGTGCTGCCGGCCAGCGGATGCCCCGGCGGGCAGACCAGCGCCACGCAGGCCGGCAGCAGCTCGGGCCGGGTCGTGTCGAGGATGACCGGCCCGTCCGGGCCGTGAAAACGCAGCCGGTGGTACGCGCCGGGCCGCTCCCGGTCTTCGACCTCGGCCTGCGCGACGGCGGTGCGGAAGCCGACGTCCCACAGCGTCGGCGCCTCCGACGTGTACGCCTCCCCGCGCGCGAGATTGTCGAGAAAGGCCCGCTGCGAAACCGCCTGCGCCCGGGCCCCGATGGTCGTGTAGGTCAGCGCCCAGTCGACCGACAGCCCGAGCCGCCGCCACAGCGCCTCGAACGCCTTCTCGTCCTCGACGGTCAGCCGGTTGCACAGCTCGACGAAGTTACGCCGGGAGACCGCGAGCGCCTGCTTGGGTGGCGCGGCGGGCGGCTGCCACTGCGGGTCGTACGGCAGCGAGGGGTCGCAGTAGACGCCGTAGACGTTCTGCACCCGGCGCTCGGTGGGCAGCCCGTTGTCGTCCCAGCCCATCGGATAGAAGACGGTCTTGCCCCGCATCCGCTGGAAGCGCGCGACGGTGTCGGTGTGCGTGTAGGAGAAGACGTGCCCCATGTGCAGCTCGCCGGAAACCGTCGGCGGCGGGGTGTCGATCGCGTAGACGTTGGCGCGGCCGGCTACCGAACGGTCGAACCGGTAGGTCCCCTCGTCCTCCCAGTGGGAGGCCCACTTGTCTTCCAGTCCGTCGAGGGTCGGTCGGTCGGGCATCCGGCCGCTAGCAGGCTCCGTCATGCGGTCAGCGTAGGGCCCTTCCGAGCTGCGTTCGAGCGGTATAGGCGGGCGTCCGCCGCCGAGCCGAATTTGTTCAAACGTTAAACTTAAATTCTTCTTAGTGAACCAGGCCACATTGACGATCTTCGGGGCAGCGGAGATCGACCTCGAACGGCTAGCTTCCTCACGCTCGAGTGCTCTCGAGCGATCACGGGGAGAAATTCTGTGCTGGTTAAACGCCGTTCGCTGCATGCTGCCCTACTGCCGTGGGGCCTCGTTCCGGCCCTCGTCGCCGGGGCATCCGCCGTCGCTCAGAGCGAGCCCGCCGGGGCCGCCGCCTGGGTGACCACCCTCGCCGAGCCACCCGGCGTGGCCACCGAGGCCGAACCCTCCGACGTGGCCCCGGGCCCGTCGCCCGAGGAACTGGCCGGCCGGCAGGCTCGCGCTACCGGTCAGCCGGTGGAGGTGGTGGAGCGGCGTGCCGAGGATGAGCTGCTCTTCGCCAATCCGGACGGCACGTTCACCGCGGAGATCACCGCGGGACCGCAGCGGGTCAAGCGGGCCGACGGTTCGTGGTCCGGGATCGACACCACCCTGGTACGCCGCGCGGACGGTTCGGTGGGCCCTCGTGCGGCCGCGGTCGACCTGGGCTTCTCCGGCGGGGGCGAGGGCGACCTGATCCGGCTGGCGGACGACGGCAAGGCGGTCGCCATCGGCTGGCCGGGAGTTCTTCCGGCGCCGGCATTGTCCGGTGACACCGCGACCTATGTGGACGCGCTGCCCGGAGTCGACGTCAAGGTCAGTGCGTCCAGCACCGGCTACTCGTACGTGATGGTGGTCAAGTCCGCCGAGGCCGCGGCCAACCCGGCGCTGGTCCAGCTGAGCCTGCCGGTCGAGGGCGACGGCCTGGCGATGCGCAAGACCGGATCCGGCGGGCTCTCCATGGTCGACGCGCAGGGCAGGGCGATCTTCGAGGGCGCCCAGCCACTGATGTGGGACTCGGCCGCGCCGGCGGCGAAGGCGGCGCCGGCCGCGAAGGCAGCGCCGGTCCCGGCCGATGAGTCCGCCGCGCCCAGCGCCGGTGACCGGGTGGCCGACGTCGGCCTCGGCCTCGCCGCCGAGACGCTGACCCTGGTGCCGGATGCCGCGCTGCTGGCTGATCCGAAGACCGTCTACCCCGTCTACATCGATCCCGACCAGACCGTCAAACGCACCGACTGGATGTACGTCAGCAGCGCGCACCCCAGCACCGAGTACTACAAGTTCAAGGACGACGAGGGTGTCGGCCGCTGCTCCAACTGGGGCGGCAACCTGTGCAGCAGCAGCCCCTACACCAACCGGATGTACTTCAAGTTCACCCCGGTCAAGGCCGACTGGGCCGACCGCGTCATCAGCAAGGTGAAGTTCACCGCGGTGGAGACATGGTCCTTCTCCTGCACCGCGAGCTGGGTGAATCTCAATCTCGTGGACGCGGCCGCGGTCGATTCCGGCACCAACTGGAACAACAAGCCGAAAGACGGCGACCTGATGGTCGACCGCAAGGTCGCCTACGGCCGGGGGAAGGCATGCGATCCGCCCGCGCCGGCCTCTCCGGTGGAGTTCGCCGACAACAAGGACGAGACGAACGAGAACCTCACGGCAACGGTACGGACCAAGCTGAAGGCCGGGGCGCCGATCGCGTTCTCGCTCAACGCCAACGATGAGAGCGACGGCAACAGCTGGAAGCGTTTCGAGGGTGACACCGCGAAGCTGACGGTCACCTTCAACACGCAGCCCGGCAAGCCGTACGGCGAGAAGACCACCAGTCCCGTGACCGGCTGTGTCACCGGGGCCTCCCGGCCGTTCGTCCGCGACGCCACCCCCGACCTGCACGTGACCGCGATCGACGACGAGACCAGCCAGAACCTCAAGGTCACCTTCGACGTGGTGGACATCGCCACCGGCAAGACGGCGCACACCGCCACGATCGATCGACAGGACCAGCAGGGCGAGTTCATCGCGCCGGTGCCCGCGGGCAAGCTGGTGCACGGGCACTCGTACAAATGGCACGCCAAGAGCAACGACGGCCTGGTCGACAGCATCGCCTGGTCCGACTGGTGCGAGCTGTCCGTCGACCTTGAAGAGCCCACCGTCGCGCCCGTCGTCACCTCGGACGACTTCCCCAGCGAAGGACGCGGCAAGCCGGTCGGCCAGAGCGGGCTCTTCACCTTCTCCTCCGGTGACGTGAAGGATCCGGTCTACGGCAACGACATCGACTACTACAAGTGGTCGCTCACCA
>NZ_QHHV01000121.1:0-54810 GCF_003947245.1 Actinoplanes sp. ATCC 53533
TCCTGACCCCCGGCACCAACGTGCGACGCACCGTGCACGGCGCGGTCAACCTGCTCACCGGCACCGTGCATCACCACGTCAGCGTCAAGAACGTCTCCGTGGTGTTCTGCTACTTCCTGCAGCAACTCCTCGACGCCTACCCGCAAGCCCCGGCCATCGCCGTGATCTGCGACAACGGCAGCACCCACCACTCCAAAATCACCCAACGCTGGCTCGCCGCGCATCCCCGCATCCAGATCATCGAAGGCGCGAAATACAGCCCTCAGGACAACCCGGTCGAACGGATCTGGGCCACGATGAAACAACACATCGCGAACACCGCAACCGCCACGATCAGCGACCGGATCCAACAAGCCCACACATTCTTCCAGCACCGCACCGAAACCCAGAACCTGGCCACCGCAGCACCCTGGACCTCGCCCTGGCTACCCCAGGGTTACGGGAAGGAGTTCTGGCCAGGGGCTTAGGTGTAGAAGCTGAGCCGCCGGTTTCGACGTCTCCGGTGGAAGAATTTCGCCAGACGCGTGGAGGCCCCGATGAAGTACCTCATCCTGATCCAGTCCAACGAGCGTTCGCTGGCTGTCTGGGAGAAGCTGAGCGACGAGCAGCGCATGGAGTTCGGGCGGGGACACCTGCAGCTCACCGACGAGATGGCCAAGGCCGGTGTCCGTGTCGCCTCCGAGGGTCTCGCCGACCCCTCGCTGGCCCGCTGGGTCTCGGTCCGCGACGGCCGGACGGTCGCCTCGGACGGGCCGTTCGCCGAGGTCAAGGAGCATTTGGCCGGCTTCTACCTGATCGACTGCGAGGACCTCGACGAGGCGATCGGCTGGGCGGCGAAGGTGCCCGACGCCGCGTTCACGGAGGTCGAGGTGCGGCCGGTGCTCGACATGAGCGGCTGGGAGTTCTGAGCGCTCCGGCCGCCCTGGAGGACCTGCTGCGCGAGTGCGCGCCGCAGGTCCTGGGCGCGGTCGTGCGCCGCTTCGGCGACTTCGACACCTGCGAGGACGCCGTCCAGGAGGCGTTGCTCGCCGCCGCGCAGCAGTGGCCCGCCGAGGGCGTGCCGGCCAGCCCGCGGGGCTGGCTGATCACCGTCGCCTCGCGGCGCCGGATCGAACTGCTGCGCAGCGAGACGGCTCGGCGCCGGCGCGAGGAGGCGATGCGGTACGGGCCTGAGCCCGTCCCCGTCTCGGCGGTCGACGACTCGCTCACGCTGCTGCTGCTCTGCGCCCACCCCGCCCTCAGCACCGGGTCGCAGGTGGCGCTGACCCTACGCGCCGTCGGTGGTCTCAGCACCGCCGAGATCGCCCGGGCGTTGCTCGTGCCGGAGGCGACCGTCGGGCAGCGGATCAGCCGGGCGAAGCAGAAGATCCGCGACAGTGGGGCCACGTTCAGCCTGCCCCCGCCGACCGAACGCGAGACGCGGCTGACCGCCGTACGCCAAGTGTTGTATTTGATCTTCAATGAGGGTTACACCGCGAGTTCCGGGGCGCGGCTGCACCGGGCCGAGCTGAGCACGGAGGCCATCCGGCTCACCCGGTTGTTGCGGGCGCAACTGCCGGACGACGGCGAGGTGGCCGGTCTGCTCGCGTTGATGCTGCTCACCGACGCGCGGCGGCCGGCGCGCGCGCTGGCCGACGGTGCGCTGGTGCCGCTCGCCGAGCAGGACCGCTCCCGCTGGGATGCGGCGGCGATCGCCGAGGGCGTCGCGCTGCTCACCGCGACTCTCGCGAGCGCGCCGATCGGCCCGTACCAGTTGCAGGCCGCGATCGCGGCGGTGCACGACGAGGCGACGCGCGCCGAGGACACCGACTGGCCGCAGATCCTTCAGCTGTACGGGATGCTGCACGCCCTCAGCCCCGGCCCGATGGTGCAGCTCAACCGGATCGTCGCCCTGGCCGAGGTGCACGGCCCGGTGCTGGCGCTGGCGCAGCTCGACCTGGCCGAGGACGATCCGGCGCTGCGCGGCCATCACCGGGTGGCGGCGGTGCGCGCCCACCTGCTGGAGAAGTGCGGTGATCTGCCGGCCGCCCGCGCCGCCTACCTGACGGCGGCCCGGCTGACGCTGAGCCTGCCCGAGCAGCGCTACCTGGCGGCGCGGGCGGCCGCGCTGGGCGCACCCGACGGCGCGCCGGGGCCCGGCCCGGCGCCTGCACCGTGATCACAACCCATGGCTACCTGACGGATCTCCAACCGGTCCCGCCCGCACCGATCTTCCAGATGTCTTTGCCGGACGAATGGGGGGCTCGTCGTGGAATCTGTGGGGCGGAAGTCGATGGGTACGCGGCGCCTGGGTGCCAAGGTCATGACCGGTGTGCTGGCGGCCTCGCTGGCAGCCGGCCTCGGGGTGCCGGACGCTGCCCGCGCGCAGTTCGCGGCGGCTGACCGGGTCGCCACCACCACCGCCTCCGCCAAGGACCTGGCGCCCGAGGGCAAGGCCACCGGCGGCGGGGCCGCCGACTTCGACACGCCGCGGGTCATGGCGCTCGGTGACTCGATCACCCTCGGCACCGGCGCACCTACCCGGAGCTCGTACCGGATCGACCTGGCCGAGCGGCTGCAGCGGGGTGGCATGCGGATCGACTACGTCGGCTCGGAGAGCAGCGGCGCCGACAGCGACAACGAGCACGAGGGTCACGGCGGGTGGGACATCGGCGAGCTGTCCGAGTGGATCGAAGGCTGGCTCGCCGCGGCCAGCCCGGACATCGTGCTGGTGCACGCCGGCACCAACAACATCACCCGGGGCGACGGGGCGTACGCCACGGCGGACAAGCTGTCCGCGATGATCGACCAGATCCGGGCGGTTCGGCCAGAGGCGTACATCTTCGTCGCGCAGATCATCAGCTCGCGGGTGCCGCGGGAACTGGCCGAGGACCGGATCTACAACCAGCTCATCCCGGGCCTGGTCGCGGCCAAGAACGACCCGCTGATCAGCGTGGTGGACCAGTCCACGGTCGGCGGTATCGACCTGCACGACCTGCACCACCCGAACCAGTTCGGCTACTCGAAGATGGCCTACAACTGGTACCAGGCGATGGCCAAGGTGTTCCACATGAAGGCCAACATCGGCACCAACCCGTACGCGATGCAGTCGACGCACCGCTGCCTGGCCGCCAAGGTCGTGCTGAACGGGCGGGTGCAGCACCGGACCGAGTGCCGCACCTGGCAGCTGCGGACCGTCACCGCCGAGATCGACGGCGTGCACCGCCGGGTACGCACCTGGCAGACGCTGCGGACGGTGAAGCGGGCCTACCGGGTACGGGTGGCCGGCAAGATGCGAATCCGCACGCGGCTGGTCGGCAAGTGGACCGGTCCGGGCAACCTGATGAACCTCTAGCCGCTGGTCGGCACCGGGAACTTCGCCCAGGTCCTGCACCCACCGCGGCGGACGCGGAGGCAGTTTGACCTTTCTTGCAGTCTGCGGGGGGACCTGGCGCGACAGCCGTGCGTTCCGTACAGCTATCCGGGAACCAAGTTCACGGGAGGAACGACGTGCTGAAGTTCAAGAACGCGGAGGAACAGGCGGCCTGGGCGATGGCGGAGGCGCTGAGCGAGAAGGGGTTCTCCTGCATGCGCCAGGCCGAGGAAGCCGCGGAGAACTTCCGGGCGGGCAAGATGCAGATGCGGCGCAACTTCAAGGCGCGCGGGCTGTCCGAGGTGGATGCCGACATCCGCTGGTCCGGGATGACCGCGGCGAAGAAGGCCCTGGCCGACAACGGCTGGTACATGTCCCAGGCGACCATGTACAACGAGGCCGCCGCGGCCCAGTACGCCAAGGCTCTCTACCTGAAGAACTGCGACAAGACCTGAGGAACTGCGGCAAGACCTGAGGAACTGCGGCAAGACCTGAAAGACCGGCCCGCCTGAGCTGACTCAGGCGGGCCGGGCTCGGTCAGGCAGCCCGGTGCCGCAGGGTCGCCACCGTCGAGCCGGCCAGCGCGAGCAGGCAGTCCGGCAGCTGGCCGTCGGCGATGGCCGCGCCGAAGAGGGCCTCGCCGGTGAAGATGTCACCGTTCACGTACGCGCTGACGAACCGGGCCACCCAGCGTTTGTCGTACCGCGCGTCGTCGATCCCGGGGAAGTCGAGGGTCCAGGCGCCGCCGCGGGGCACGTTCTGTCCGACCATCGTCGCGGCGAGACACCACGCCACGTCGTATGCCCCCACGACACCCGACCGGTCGACCACCGCGTCGAAGGTGCCCACCACAGCGTCGCTGTCGCCGCTGAGCGCGCAATGCAGCACCTGCGTCGCGTCGTCGAGGGCGTGCTGTGGTATTTCCGTCACGTGGGAAAAGGTACGCGGATACGTCAAGAACCGCCGCTCAGGCACCCCGAAGCAGGCAGGTGAGGCGTGCCGTGCACACCCGGTCGCCGTCTTCGTCGGTGATGATGACCTCGTAGGTGACCGCCGTCCGGCCCCGGTGCACCGGCGTCGCCACCCCGGTGATGACCCCCGAGCGCACGCCCTTGTGGTGCGTCGCGTTGATGTCCACGCCGACCGCGAACGGCCGGTCCACGGTCGCGCCGTGCAGCACCGCCCCGACCGAGCCGATCGACTCCGCGAGCACGCACGACGCCCCGCCGTGCAGCAGGCCGTACGGCTGGGTGTTGCCCTCGACCGGCATGGTGGCGACCACGCGCTCGGGTGTCGCCTCGGTGATCTCGATGCCCATCCGCTCGCCCAGGGCACCGGCACCCCCGCTGCCGAAGAGCCGCCTCATGCCGTCCGCCGCAGTAGTCACGTCGGGCAACGTTACCGGCGAGTTCCCGCCAAGCCAGCGATACCGATCACACCTGTGGGAGCGACCACTGGCACCGGATCTCTATGGTCGAGACCGGTCTCGAGTCGCGAGGGGGCGGCCCGGGCCCTACGTTGGTCAGATCCGCTTCGACGCATCACCTGAGGAGACACCATGAGCGAGCCCAAGGAGATCGTCGAGACCCGTGGCGACGACCGCGTTGATCTGCTGGCGACCGACACGAACGGCGACGGCAAGCCGGACGTCTGGGTCTCCGACACCGACGGCGACGGCAAGGCCGACCTGTTCCAGTTCGACACCGACGGCGACGGCAAGGTCGACATCACGATGGTGGACCTCAACGAGGACGGCACACCGGATGCCGTCGTGGACGGCGACGGCGGCCTCCCGCCGACCGTCTGAGCGCTGGACCGCCGGGGACGCCGTCAGCCGCCGCCGAGCGTGCTGATGGCGGCCCAGAGCACGGCGATGGCGAGGGCCGTGGTGAAGACCGTCGAGGCGGTGCGCCGCCACGCGCCCTTGCCCTCGGGCGCGACCGCCTCCGGGTGGCCGAGGGCGGCGAGGATGCGGCGCTGCCGGCGCACCTCGTGGCACCACCGGCCCAGGTCGGTGGTGCCACGGCTGAGCTCGACGGCCAGCCGGGCCTGCGCGCGTTGTAATCGCCGTACCGCCGCCCGGGCCCGCAGGCCCGCACTGGTCCGGGCGTGCCAGCGGGCCGTGGCCCGCCGTGATCCGGATTTGAGTGCCGCCAGTTCGCCCGGGGTGATCAACTCGGGATCGTCGAGCTTGCCGAGCTGGCCGGCGTAGTAGTCGGCCTCCCGGTCGTGGGCGGCACGGACCAGCAGCATGGTCAGCACCAGCGGCGGCAGCCCCTTGAAGAGCAGCACCGCCAGCAGGGCGAGCGCGCCGTTGCCGAGGCCGTCGCGGAAGAGTGGCGAGTTCCACAGCACGTGCGAGGCCCACGCGCCGACGACGGCGAGCATCGCTACGCCGAGCCGGCTCCGCCAGGTGCGGTCGGCGCGCACGACGAGGTAGCCGATGCCGGCGCCGGCCAGCGCGCCGAAGAGCGTGTGACTCCACACCCCGGACAGGAAACCGCGCAGCAGGAACGTGGTGATCACCGGCTCGATGTGGTCGCCGCGGCCGGCCAGGGCGACGGCGCCCAGCGCGTAGACGATGTCCTCGATGATCTGGAAGCCCAGGCCCACCATCGCGCCGTAGACGACGCCGTCGAGCACGCTGTTGACCTGGGCGCGGGCCACCAGCACGATCGCGACGACGCCGAGGGTCTTGGCGATCTCCTCGACCGTCGGTGCGGCCAGCGCGGCGCCCCAGTCGGCGGCCAGGTGCGGCGAGCCCAGCTTCGCGACGAGGTCGTCGAGGGCCGCGCTGCCGGGGATCGAGACCGTCGTGGCCACCAGGCCACCCCAGGCGAAGGCGAGCGCGAGCAGGGCGGGCGGCTCCCGCTCGAGGAAGTCGAGCTCGCTGACCGTGAACCAGAACGGCATGGCGAGCAGCGCGAACAACCCGACCGCGGTCAGCGTCGCCAGCGGGTAGGCGCCCGCGAACCGGCCCGCGATCATCGCGATCCGCACGCCGCCGGCCAGCACCACCGAGAGCACGATCCAGAACGCGGGCAGCCGGATCAACCCGGTGCCGGGGTCGGCGCCGGGCTGGACGGGTGCGGTGCGGTCGCTACGCAATCGGGACTCCGCCGTCATTTCGCGTCCGCCGGGTCATACCGCAGCGTCCGGGTGCTGACGTCGATCGCCGGCAGGGTGCGCCCCAGGTCCAGATCGGCGCCGCTGACGGTGACCTCGATGGTGCGGCCGTCGGCGACGAAGACGGCGTACCGGCCGCCGCGGCCGGGTGCGGTGTAGCCGCCCTGCAGGCCGGCCAGGCCGGAGACCGTGGCGATGGTCAGCTCGGTGCCGGTGACCTGGTAGCCCGTGGTGCCGGTGATCCGTTGGCGCAGCCGGTCGGCCGCGGTCGGCAGGTCGCCGTCGAACCTCCGGACGGTGATGAGGTAGCGCACCGGGCCGATCCGGAACAGGACCGTGCCCTCGTCGTCGGTGGGCCGGGTCTCCGTGACGTCGATCCGCGATCCGGGCGGCGGGACGACCGTGACACCACCGCCGACGGCGTACGGGCGGTCGGCCGACACCGGGCGGTCGGCGGGCAGCGCCCGGTCCAGGGCGGGCAGGCCGAAGGCGAGTGCGGCCAGGGCCAGGACGAGGCTGAGCGCACCGAGAAGGTCCGTCAGCTGACGCCGAGTAACCCACCCCATACCAATACGCTAACGGGCGACCCGCACGCTAGCCCGGCCTAGTACGTTTTGTCCGTTTACTCCGAACGTTCGCGAAGGAACGCCGACGGCACGCCGGCGGTCAGCCAGACGCCGTTCTCGCTGCGGTGGAACACGTGCCCGGCCTCGGCCATGGCGGCCGCCTCGACCTCGAGGACCACCACATCCGGGGCACGGCGGCGGCCGACCAGCAGCGCGGTCGCCACGTCGGGCGAGAGGTGGACGTGCTGACGGCTGCGCGGACGCAGCCCCTCCCGCAGGATCGGGGCGAGGTTGCCGCGGGGCGTGCCGTGAAAGAGGACGGCGGGCGGGCGAGCCGCCGGCAGATCCAGATCGACCCGCACCCGCCGGGAGTGCCCCTGGTTCGCCCGGATGCGCTCGATGCCGTCGGCGCCGGCGACGATCACGAAGCGGGACTTGTCGTTGTTCTCCACCACGACGTCGAGGTCGGCGCGGGAGATCCGCAGGGCGGCGAGGAGGTCGGCGACCGGCACCCAGCCGTTCGCGTCGAGGGTCAGGCCGGCCGTCTCGGGCCGGTGCCGCAGCACGAGCGACAGGCGCTTACTGAGCCGCACCTGCTCGCCGGTCAGCATCGCGGTCAAGGTTGAAGCTCCATGACGGCAAGGTAGTAGGGGCGGTCATCGGCGTCGACCGTTTTGAGCCGCCACCGGGTGCCCGCGAGCAGCCCGTCAAGCTCCGCGACCGAGCAATTGAGGTAGTCGAACCACTCCGTCGCCAGCAGGCGGTAGCGCAGCCGCAGCCGCAACTGGCCACCGAGCCGTCCCAGGTCACGGTTGCGCTGGTGGTAGGCGACGTGGACGGGGTCCGTGGTGCCGTACGGGTCGGTGCCCTGCGCGATGATCCGGGCGCCCGGCCGGGCCAGCTCCGCCAGCGCGGCCAGGAACGCGGGCGCCCGCTCCGGCCCCTCGATCAGGCCGAGGTTGTTGCCGAGCAGCAGAAACGTGTCGTAGCGGCTCGCCGAGTGGGCGTACGCGTCCACGGTGTTGAGCACGGTGTCCCGCAGCCCGCGCTTGCGCGCCACCTCGATCGCGCCCGCCGAGGTGTCCAGCCCGGTCACCGCCATGCCGCGCTTCTGCAGCTCGACCGCAGTCCGGCCGGCGCCGGCCCCGATGTCCAGCACCGCGCCGCGGACCAGGCGCAGCGCGCGGTGGTCATGGGGCTGCCACTCGGCCGGCTCGGCCAGGTAGTGGTCCGCGGGCGCGCCGTTGACCAGCCCGTCGTCGCGTTCGATGATCTCGATGACCGGCCGCGGCACGCGGCCGCCGGCCAGCGGTCGCGGCCCGATTCCGGTACGCACCGCGTACGCGTCCCGGATCATCTCCCCGAACACGTCGCCGATCTGCGGCTGAGCCATTGGCACTACCCTTGGTCCATGGCGACGCTTGAGCAACTCGGTGCCGAAAAGTACGTCCTTCTGACGACGTTCCGCCGGGACGGCCGCGCGGTGGCGACCCCGCTCTGGGTCGTGCCCGACGGAGCCGGGCTGGCGTTCTGGACGCCGGTGGCCACCGGCAAGGTAAAGCGGATCCGCAACAGCGGGCGCGTCACGCTGGCGGCGTGCGACATGCGCGGCAACGTGCGCGGCGAGGCGATCGAGGCCCACGCGCAGATCGGCGACACCGCCGACCGGCGCCGGATCGGCGAGGGGCTCAAGCGGAAGTACGGTCTGATCGGCCGGCTGAGCTTGCTGGGCAGCAAACTGCGCCGGGGCGAGGACGGCACGGTCGCGGTCCTCGTTTCATAGGTCTGACAAGACGAAGAAGGGGCGACTGCCGACGGCATTCGCCCCTTTATCGATCTTTCGGTCGACTGCGGTTTCAGTCGCCCTGACGCTGCGTGGGGATCTGCCCCTGCAGCAGGGCGCGAACCTCCGACTCACGGTAGCGACGGTGCCCGCCCAGAGTGCGAATCGCACTGAGCTTGCCCGCCTTGGCCCACCGGGTGACGGTTTTCGGGTCGACGCGGAACATCGACGCCACCTCGGCCGGCGTGAGTAGCGGCTCAGGATCATGGGTACGCGATGCCATCGGTCACTCCTCCACAGGTACCTAAAGACATCGGCCGGGGTCCCGCCGGCCGGTGCGTCTCTCATGGTCCGGCTAGTCCCCGATGTCCGACATGGGCCGAACGGCCGAACGTCCCTAGATAGACGGTTGAAGCATGCCCGATTTTTACCTGTTTTCTACGCCAGAAAGTGTCTTGTTTGGACCGAATATCACGCTTCGCGCGAGGATGATCACGAAGAGTGTTCGCCTTGGGAGCGCTCCATCGGACGGTGTTCCGTGCCCGTTCGTCCCATATTCCCTGGTCAACGCCGACGGCCGGCGATCAGTTGCAGCGTTCGAGCAACTGCACCGCGCGCCACCGGGCGACGAGCTTCTCGTAGGCCTCGGTGGCAGCGTCGGCGTCGCCGCGCGAGAGTGCCGAGATACCGGCCGCCACCAGGCCGGGCGAATCATCCTGGGCCAGCGCGTCCTCGCCGAGCAGCCCGGTCAGGCCGCCGTAGTCGAGCTCGACGATCGACCGCGGGTGGAACTCCTCCAGCCACCGCGTGCCCTCCTCCACCGCCTCGGTGATCGGGGCGTCGCCGAGCGACTTGCGCAGCACCGAGACGGCCCGGTGGGCCCGGCGCCGAGCCTTGGAGATCTCGGTGCGATAGCGCAGCGTGCGCCGGCCACCGCTCAGGCTGATCTCACGCTCGTCGAGGTCGACGAAGACGAACCAGCGCAACGGCACGCCCCACGTCGCGATCTGCTCATGCACCCGGGGCACCCCACGCTCAAGCACCTTCGCCCCGCTGCGCCAGTCCTCCACGATCGCCTTCGCCTGGCCGGCCAGCACCGGCGGCACGAACGCGTCCGCCAGCACGCTGGGCACGCCGTCGCGGGCGTTCAGCGCCGCCTCGGCGACCCGCAGCCGCAGGTTCCACGGGCAGACCAGCAGCGAGTCGCCCCACTCCAGGACATAGGCCTCGTCCGGCAGGTCGGGCAGGCGGGTCCAGCCCGCGCCCAGGGCCTCCAGGACCGCGGTGCGCTGGCGGACAGGGCCTTCCACCGGGCCGAGCGCCCGGCCCTCCCGCGCGTACCGGCGCCAGAAAACCTGGCGGTCCCGGTCGAAGGCGGTCAGCGGCTCGTAAACCCGCAGGTACGACGCGAACAATGACGGCACCGCGCGATCCTTTCACGAAATCGGCGGCAATCGCCGTCACGCGCGCTGCGGGTTGTGGTCTCAGCGCCCCTGCCACGTCCTCGGGCCAGGCCGCCGCACGACGCCGGAGCGCCTGCGGGAGGTTCTGTGTCGCTCGCCTGCGTGACGACCGGCGGACGGAACTGCGGCCAGCATCCGGCGCCTGAGTATTGGCGTCCTGCCCGTCATTTCTTCTACCCCGTGTTCGAGGCGATCGCATGATAGGCGCGCATCGGCCGTCCGCGAATGCGCATGCCATAAGGAGAAAAGGTCGGCTCCGACCGACGGCGGTCAGCCTGATCCAGCGTCCATTGGCAGCTTCCCGGGTTGGCGCCGGCCGCAATAAATGGGGTGGTAGCGCAGCTATTGGCGAGACATGAACAGCTGTCCATCGACGCCACGACCCGCTCCGATGCGGGCACCTCCCTATGCGGGCAGGCGCGGTGTGTTCCGGTCTAGGCTCGGTGCTATCCGGCCCACCCCCGCCGGCCGCAGGCCTCACGAGGGCCCCATCACTACCAGGAGAAGCACAGATGAGTGTGTTCGACACCGAAGGCAACGACGCCACCGGACACGAACAGGTCGTCTTCTGCCAGGACCGGCAGACCGGCTTGAAGGCGATCATCGGCATCTACTCGACGGCCCTCGGGCCCGCGCTGGGCGGCACCCGGTTCTACCCGTACGCGAGCGAGGCGACAGCGCTCACCGACGTGCTGAATCTTTCCCGCGGGATGGCGTACAAGAACGCCCTCGCCGGGCTCGACCTGGGCGGCGGCAAGGCCGTGATCTGGGGCGACCCCGCGCAGATCAAGACCGAAGGGCTGCTCCGCGCGTACGGGCGGTTCGTGGAAACGCTCAACGGCCGCTACTACACCGCCTGCGACGTCGGCACGTACGTCCCGGACATGGACGTCATCGCCCGGGAGACCCGCTACGTGACCGGTCGCAGCGTCGAGCACGGCGGCGCCGGCGACTCCTCCATCCTGACCGCCTGGGGCGTCTTCCAGGGCATGCGGGCCGCGGCCGAGCACACCTGGGGCCGCCCCACCCTGGCCGGCCGCCGGGTCGGCATCGCCGGGCTGGGCAAGGTCGGCAAATACCTGGCCGGTCATCTGATCGAGGACGGCGCCTCGCTCGTCGCCACGGACGTCAATGAGGCCGCGCTGTCCTGGGCCCGGACGACGTACCCGCAGATCGACCTGGTGGCCGACACGCAGACTCTGATCACCGGCGACATCGACGTGTACGCGCCCTGCGCCCTCGGTGGCGCGCTGGACGACGACACCGTGCCCGCTCTGCGCGCCAAGGTGGTCACCGGCGGCGCCAACAACCAGCTCGCCCACCCGGGCATCGAGAAGCTCCTGGAGGAGCGCGGCATCCTCTACACGCCCGACTACGTGGTCAACGCCGGCGGCGTGATCCAGGTGGCCGACGAGATCGAGGGCTTCAACTTCGAACGCGCCAAGCTGCGGGCGACCAAGATCTTCGACACCACCGGGCAGATCCTGCGCCTCGCCGACGACGAGGGGGTGCCGCCGGCGGTCGCCGCCGACCGGCTCGCCGAGCGCCGGATGGCCGAGGTGGGCCGTTTGCGCAGTATCTACCTGAGATGAGGGTTTTAGACGCCATCGCCCGTCGGGTCTGTGACACGCAACGACGCGCGATGGTGGTACACGCAACCCGAGGTGCCGAAGGCGGCATCGTCCATGTACCGTAAGACCCACGAGAGATGCCTGACGTCATCGGGGCCCGCCTTCGGGCTGCCCCGAATTCTGTGCGAGGGGGTCGAGCCATGGGGCGCGGCCGTGCTAAGGCCAAGCAGACGAAGGTGGCCCGGGAGTTGAAGTACCACTCCCCGAACACCGACCTCACCGCCTTGCAGCGCGAACTGGCGGGTGCCGGTGGTAAGTCCGACCATCATTTCGACGACGACGATGATCAACTCGTCGATGATGATGACGAGGACGACGCGGACGACGACCAGGATTCCTGGTCGCCTACAAGGCGCTGACCCGAACGAGGATTATTCAGGACGGCGGAGGCCAAGCCGCTGACCTGGGCCTGTCTGCAACTCACGGTAGGTCCTGAATAGCCCTCGATTGCACAGAGCACGCGGCTTTCCGCGTGCTTCCGTGTGTCGTGGTCGTTCCGGGGTCATTCCGACGGGAATGAAGCCCACGCGGAGGCTGTCCGCGTGGGCTTCGGAGCCCGTCCTCAACGGGGGCGGTTGTTCCAGTTGTAGAACGTCGGGATGTTCTCGAAGTGGTTCCAGGCGCACACCGCCGAGCCGTCCTTCGTCGTGCTCTCCGAGCGACGCTGCCGGGCCTCCTCCGCCTCCTCGATGAGCGCGGCCAGCCCGGATCGGGTCTCCTGCACCCGTGCCGTCACGGGATCCGTCTCCACGCGGTCAGACAGCCGTGGGCTCGTGATCTCGGGCATGGTCCAGCACTCCCTCCAGTAGGCGAATCTTGCTGTTCCGGCAATGCTCCGTCGTCGTGACGTCGAACCTGCCGTGTTCGAAGTAGCGGTTCGCCGCATGCGCGCCGCCGCAGAAGCCGAAGTAGGGACACTGGGCGCGGCAGCCCTCGATGCCGTCGAGGAACTCGCGGATCCAGGGCGTCCCGGTGGCCCGGTCCAGGATCTCGGCCAGCGGGGTCGTCAGCACGTTACCGCTGGAGAAGTCGCCGTACCGGGGATCCGAGAAGCCGGCCAACTCCGGTGAGAGCAGCACCACCGAGCCGTCCTCGGCCACCGTGGGGATCGGGTCGAGCTTCCGGGGCAGCACGGTGTCGGCCGTGCCGTCCAGGACCGCCGCGGCATACCGCAGCGACCACTCGACCTCGCGGAGGTGGATCCGGGGATCGCGACGCCAGGCACCGACCAGCTCGGCCCAGAAGGCCGTCACGTCGGCCGCCGGGTGCCGGTTGTCGCGCAGGTTGACGCCTTCAAGCTCCTCGATGTTGATGCCGAGGACGTCGCAGCCCAGCTCGAGGAAGTATAGGTACAGCTCGGTGGCCAGGCCCGGCTCGGGGCGGGCCACCACGCAGAGGGCGGAGAACGGGATGCCGTGCCGGCGCAGCGCGTCGATGCCGCGCATGATCCGGTCGTAGGCGGGCTTGTCCCCTCGGGTGACCCGGTCGCCGTTGCGCGCCTCGGGCCCGTCCACGCTCACGCTGACCCGGATCCCGTGCTCGGTGAAGAACTCGCACCAGGCGTCGTCGATCAGCGTGGCGTTGGTCTGCACATGGTGCTCGACCTCCGCCGCGAACGGCGCGAGCAGCGCGGCGAAGTGCTCCCGGCCGGCGGCGAGCGGCTCACCGCCGTGCCACACGACCGAGAATCGGCCCGTACGCGACCAGGGGTTCACCGACGCGGCGACGGCCTGGGCGACCTCGACGGGCATCTTCCGGTCGACCTTGCGGAACGGAAGATAGCAGTAGGAACAGTCGAGGTTGCAGAGCGTGGTGGGTTGCATCACGACGTAGGTGGGGACCGTCGAGATGCCCCGCATCCCGCTCCACAGCTGTGTCACCGGTGCATCCACCCCCGTCCGTCGTCAGGCTATGCGGCGTCGTCCACCCTTCCGGCCTAAAAAGATCCGCGTGTGCCAACGTATCGACACACGCGGATCATTTCATACCAAGGGAGGGCTATGCCCCGCTCGCGGCCGAATCGGCTCAGCCCCGGGTGTACTGGCCCATCATCTGCACCTGGCCGGTGCCCTCGATGACCTCACCGACCTGCCACGCCTCGACACCGCGGCCGGTGAGGTAGGCCATCGCGCGGTCGGCGTCGTCGGAGGAGACGATCGCGAACATGCCCACGCCCATGTTGAAGGTGGCCTCCATCTCCGAGTCCTCGATCCGGCCCTTGGCCTGGATCAGGTCGAAGATCGGCTGCGGCCGCCAGGACGAGCGGTCGACCACCGCGTCGACGTGCTCGGGCAGGATCCGGACCAGGTTGCCGGGGATGCCACCGCCGGTGACATGCGAGAACGCGCGGACGTCGGTCTCCTCGATCAGGCCGAGGCAGTCCTTGGCGTAGATCTTGGTCGGGGTGAGCAGCTCCTCGCCGAGGGTGCGCTGCTTGCCGAAGTCGTCCACCACCGTGTCCAGGCGCATCCGGCCGGCGCCGAGGAGCACGTGGCGCACCAGCGAGAAGCCGTTGGAGTGCAGGCCGGACGAGCGCATCGCGATGACCGCGTCACCGATCTCGACCCGGTGCGCGCCGAGGATCTCGCTCTCCTCGACCACGCCGACGCCGGTCGCCGAGACGTCATACTCGTCCGGGCGCAGCACGCCCGGGTGCTCGGCGGTCTCGCCACCCAGCAGGGCGCAGCCGGCGTATCGGCAGCCGTCCGCGATGCCGGCGCCGATCTCCGCCACCTTGTCCGGCACGACCTCGCCGCAGGCGATGTAGTCGAGCAGGAACAGCGGCTCGGCGCCGCAGGCGACGAGGTCGTCGACGACCATGGCGACCAGGTCGATGCCGATGGTGTCGTGGATGTTGAGCTGCTGGGCGATGACCAGCTTGGTGCCGACGCCGTCCGTGGAGGAGGCGAGGATGGGGCTCTTGTATTTTTGCGTGTTGAGCTTGAAGAGGCCCGCGAAGCCGCCCAGGTCGCCCATGACCTCGGGGCGGGTGGTCTTCTTGACCTTCGACTTCAGCAGCTCCACCGCGCGGTCACCGGCGTGGATCGAGACGCCGGCGTCCGCGTAGGTCACCGAACGCTTACGGCCGGGCCGCCCGGCACCCGCCGACCACGGCTGGTGGTCGGCGCCCTCAGCACCGCTGGAGCCGGCACTGTTGCGCTCGGACACGTGCGTCACGGTTCTCCCCTTAGTGCGCGGTGCCCGCGCGGTTGCAACTTTCGGTGCCGCTGTCTACGACGTCTCTGGTGGTGCTGGTGGTTCCGGTGAGCGGCCTGAGATTACGGGCGACGCAGGGCGTCGACGCCGCCCGGGCTGCCCACCAGGGGTTTCGCGATCTCCCGCTCACCCTCGGCGTACTGCTCGTCCTCATAATCCTGCTCAAGGCCGGCTACCGCAGCATTCACGGCCTGCGAAGTGGCGTCCGGCAGCGCGGCGCGCTTGCCCACGCCCTCGAGCACGTGCTTTCCGATCAGATGACCGGCCGGCAGCTCGATCGGATACTGCCCATCAAAACAGGCCATGCAGAGCCGCGTCTTCGGCTGCTCGGTCGCCTGCACCAGGCCGTCCAGGGAAACGTAGCCGAGCGAGTCCGCGCCGATCGAGCGGCGGATGCCGTCGATCTCGAGACCGTTCGCGATCAACTCGGCGCGGGTGGCGAAGTCGATGCCGTAGAAGCACGGCCACTTGACCGGCGGCGAGGAGATGCGGACGTGCACCTCGAGCGCGCCGGCCTCGCGCAGCATCCGGATCTGGGCCCGCTGGGTGTTGCCACGCACGATCGAGTCGTCGATCACGACGATCCGCTTCCCGCGCACGACCTCGCGCAGCGGGTTGAGCTTCAGCCGGATGCCGAGCTGACGGATGGTCTGCGAGGGCTGGATGAAGGTGCGGCCGACGTAGGCGTTCTTCATGAAGCCGGCGCTGTATGGGATGCCGGAGGCCTCCGCGTAGCCGATGGCGGCCGGAATGCCCGATTCCGGCACGCCGATGACCAGATCGGCCTCGACCGGATGCTCCTTGGCGAGCTTGCGGCCCACCTCGACGCGGGCCGAGTAGATGTTGCGCCCGGCGATCGTGGTGTCCGGGCGGGCCAGATAGACGTACTCGAAGAGGCAGCCTTTCGGCTCCGGCGCCGCGAACCGGGTCGAGCGCAGACCGTGCTCGTCGATCGCGATGATCTCACCGGGCTCGACCTCGCGGACGAAGCTGGCGCCGACGATGTCGAGGGCGGCGGTCTCGCTGGCCACGGCCCAGCCGCGTTCCATCCGGCCGAGCACCAGCGGGCGCACACCCTGCGCGTCGCGGGCGGCGTACAGCGTGCTCTCGTCCATGAAGACGAAGCTGAACGCGCCCCGCAGCCGCGGGAGCACCTCCAGGGCCGCGGCCTCGACCGAGAGGTCCGGGCGGCTGGCCAGCAGCGTCGTCACCAGCGCGGTGTCGGAGGTGCCCATGTCGGCCTCGAGGCCGCGCTCGGCGACCTCACGAGCGAGCTCGGCGGTGTTGACCAGGTTGCCGTTGTGCGCCAGCGCGATCGTCGTGCCGGCGGTGGTGGCCCGGATCGTCGGCTGGGCGTTCTCCCAGTTCGAGCCGCCGGTCGTCGAATACCGGGTGTGGCCGATGGCCAGGTGCCCACGCAGGCTGGCCAGGGTGGGCTCGTCGAAGACCTGCGAGACCAGGCCGAGGTCCTTGTAGACCACCACGCCCGAGCCGTCGCTGACGGCGATGCCCGCCGCCTCCTGACCCCGGTGCTGAAGTGCGAAAAGCCCGAAATAGGTGAGTTTCGCGACCTCTTCCTCCGGGGCCCAGACCCCGAAGACGCCGCAGGCATCCTGGGGTCCGCGGTCCTGGGGGTCGAGATCGTCGGTCAACCGGCCGTCGCCTCGGGGCACGCGCTTGCTCCCTCATGCTGATCTGCTCGGACTTGCTGGTCTGTTCCGACGGCCAAGTGTACGCGAGACGAAGACCACTCAACCCGGGTGCACAGGGAGGTACGACGTGAGATCTGTGCGTATTCCACTGGCTCGCACTCGCCCGGAGGCGACCGCGTCGACCCAGGTCAGGCGCCCGGTGGCGACCAGCAGCCAGGTCATCGGGTCGGTCTCCACCACATTGGGCGGTGTGCCACGGGTGTGCCGCGGCCCGGCGACGCACTGAATCGCACCGAAAGGTGGAATACGGACCTCCACCGATCGGCCGGGCGCTGTCCGCGCGAGCTCGGCCAGCAGCGCCCGCACGGCGTCACGCAGCACCGCTCGATCGGGTTCGACGCCTTGATCCAGCGCGTCCAACGCGGCGCCGACGGACTCGGATTTATTGTGCGCAGGAGACACGTCGGGACAATACGACCCTGGGCGAATTGAGATCCTCTCGGCCCTGGGTCGCGCTAAGGACCCGCGACAGGGCATAGTGGCCGACGGTGTGTACTCGTCACGGGATCTATTGGGCTATACCAAGGCAGCCTGGGGACCGTGCGACCGGAAGGCGGTGGACGTGACAACGCACCTACGAGCCAGAGCTCTCCAGGCCGGTGCGTTCCTGGCGCTGATCGGCGGCGTCCTCGTCGCCGCGCCCTCAGCCGCCTCGGCCGCCCCACCGAACGTGTCGATAGCCGCGCCGAGCAGCATGCCCTCCGGCGAGACGGTCAACATCACCTACACGATCACGGCCCCCGCTTCCGAGTTGGAAGACGAGATCACGATCGGCGTGGCCTTCAATGCCAGCAACACCAGGAACTGCGGCGGCACCTGCGGCGGCAACGAGACGCTCAAGCCCGAGGAGAGTGTGACCCGCACCGCGACGCTGACCGCGGTGCAGGTCGCCGCGGGCGAGAAGAAGACCATCCAGATCAGGGTCACCGGGACGATCGACGGGCCGTTGGGCGGCAACAAGAGCAGCACCGCGAACATCGTCGTGAACGGCCCCGAAGAGCCGCAGACCGTGCGCCAGGTCAGCGGCCGGGTCAAGGACCAGGAGGGCAAGGCCGTGGCCGGCGCGTTGGTGGCCCTACGGGACAGCCAGAGCCGCCAGTTCGAGACCAACACCGACGGCAGCGGCGGATTCTCATTCACCTCCTCGGAGAGCAAGCCGATCGCCACCGGTGCACTACTAGTCGGGGCCGCCAAGGCGGGCTATACCAGCTCCCCCGTAGTAACCGTTCAGGGCAAAGCGGGTAAATCGGTCAACGTACCGCTAACCATCAAGGCGTCGGCTACGGCGTCGCCGTCGAGCAGCCCATCCCCCTCGGCCAGCGTCTCGACGCCGGCTGACGAGGTCACCGACGAGGCGAGCGAACCCGCGGCCGACGACTCCGCCGCGGCGATCGACGCCGCGCCGAAGTCCGGCACGGACGAGGGCTCCGGTTCGATGCTCTACCTCATCCTCGGCGGCCTGCTGGTGGCGGCCGGCATCGGCGCGATCGTGCTGGTGCTGATGCGCCGCAAGTCCAACGAGGACGCTGAGGAGGGCGGCGCGGCGCCGGCCGGCGGTGCGGTTCCGGCCGCGGCCCCGTCCGGCCAGTACGGCGGCGCCGACGAGACCCGTCTCGCCGCACCGGTCGGTGGCCGGGGTGGCGACGCCACGATGATCGCGCCCCGCTCGGGCGCGCCGTCGCTGGGCGACGCCCCGACGATGATCCACCACACCCCGCCGCCGGTCGACGAGTTCCCGGACCCGTACGGCGCGCCGATGCCCCCGGGCGGCGGCTACAACGCCCCCGGCGGCTGGGGCACGGCCGGAGCGGCGGGCGCAGCCGGAGCGGCCGGCGCGTACGGCGCGGCGCAGGGCGGCCCGGCCTACGGCACCGCTACCCAGTTCGGCGGCGCCCCGGTGCCGGCACAGCAGGGTGGCTACGCCGAGCAGGACGACCACGGCTACGCCGGCAACGGCTACGGCGCCCCACAGCCCGCCGGCTATGCGGAGCAGACCGGATACGACCAGGTCGGCTACGGCGCCGAGCAGGGCGGCTACGAGCAGCCCGCGCAGCGCTACGACGAGCCGACCGGCATGTACCGGCCGGAACCGGGTGGCGGCTACCCGCAGGAAGCCGGCTACGGCGTCCAGGCCGGATACGGCGGCGCGGAGCAGGCATACGGCCAGAACGAGGCCTACGCCCAGGGCGCCGACGACTATGCCGACCAGGGTCAGGCCGCGCCTTACCAGGGCGGCGCCTACGGTGCACCGGCCGCGCCGGCCGACCAGGCTGCCTACGGCGGCTGGGACAGCGCGGACGGCGGCATCGACAGCGGCAACGGCTACGGCCCGCCCGCCGCCGGTGGTGGCACCTACGGCGGCGCTCCCCAGGGCGGCGCATACGGCGCTCCCCAGGGCGGCGGCACGTACGGCGCCCAGGGTGCCGGCACCTACGGGGCCCCCGCAGGCGGCGGCTACGTCGATCCGGCCGGTGCCCCGGCCAACGGCTACGGCGGCGACCAGGCTGGTTACGACCCGCGGGCGACGTACGGTCGGCCGGAGGGTTACGACCAGGCGCCGCACGGCGGTTACGTCGACCAGGGCGGTTATGCCGCAGGCGCGGACCAGAACGGCTACTACGGCGGTCCGGAGCAGGGCGGCCGCCGCGGCGGTCCGCCGCACCAGCCGCCGCCGAACGGCGGCCACCCGGGTCAGCGCCGGCCCAACGAGTGGGTCGAGGACTGACCCACCGCGACACGCGACACCAAAGGCCGGCCCGTTTCCGACGGGCCGGCCTTTCGTTTGCTCCTCGCCCGAATCAGTGCCCGCCGGGCGAGGCCTGGATCAGCGCTCCCAGGGCGGCGGGACGCGCACCGACGCCATGCCCGCCGAGCCGGCCGCCTGGATGCCCAGATCGGTGTCCTCGAAGACGAGGCAGGAGTGCGGTGCCACCTGGAGCAACTCCGCGGCCAGCAGGAAGGCCGCCGGGTCGGGCTTGGCCCGCGCATAGTCACCGGCGCAGACCAGCACGTCGAACTTCTCCAGCAGGCCCAGCGTGCGGAGCGAGGCGGTGACGGACTCGCGGGTGCTGCCGGAGACGACCGCGAAGGGAATCCGCCGGTACGCGTCGTCGATGTGCTGCAGCACCCCCGGCACGGCACTGATCGTCGGCAGGAGCTCCTGGAAGAGGACCTCCCGGCGGGCCGCGACGATCTCGACCGGCATGGCCAGGCCCTGACGCTCGTTCAGGTCGGCGATGATGTCGACGACGGGCCGTCCGCCCCAGGCGTAGAAGAGGTCCTCGGGCAGGACCGCGCCCCACTCCTTCAGCGCCTGTTGCCAGGCGAGGTAGTGCACAGGCATGGAGTCCGCGATGGTCCCGTCGCAGTCGAACAGGTAGGCCCGGAACTCGCCGGCAGGCAGGGGTAGCAGCACCGCAGCAGGATATATACCCGGGCAACGACAGCGCGCCACGTCCGGGCGGGTGCCCAGCCGTGGCGCGCTGTTTGTTTGTGCTGTGGCGGTTGTCGCTGTCAGCCCTTGGGCTCCGGCTCGGCGTCATCCGGCTTCGCCGGCTCCGTCGCCGTTCCCGAGTCGATCGGACCGCCCGGCACGGCTGCCGCCGGATCCGTCTCGGACCGGGTCGGGAGACCCGCGACCTCGTCGGCCGGGCCGGACGCCGTGTCATGCGGCTTGGCACCGGCTTCGCTGATCTCCAGCGTCACCGACTTGCCACCCTCCCGATCGCCCTCCGTGGCAGCGTCGCCAGCCGACTGGACCGGCTCAACGACCGGCTCGGTGACCGGCTCAACGACCGGCTCGGCGACCGCCTGCACCGGCTCAGCGGCCGGTTGACCCGGCTCGGCGACAGCGGCAGCGGCGGCGGCCGGGCGGATGATGCCCTCGGCCGGTCCACCGAAGAGGTTGCGCATCGTGGCCGTGAACGACTCGCGCAGCTCGTCCAGGCCGATGGTGAACTCGTTGTGGATGTCGAGGACCGGTTCCTGTGCGG
This sequence comes from Actinoplanes sp. ATCC 53533, assembly GCF_003947245.1. NCBI lineage: Bacteria > Bacillati > Actinomycetota > Actinomycetes > Micromonosporales > Micromonosporaceae > Actinoplanes > Actinoplanes sp. ATCC 53533. Next base: position 20,842 of record NZ_QHHV01000121.1, read on the forward strand.
TGACGCCGATCTGCACGCAGGAGATGTTGTGCTCGGCCGCCAGCGCCAGGAACGCCTTGTCACGCCCGCGCCGCACCGCGACCAGCGCGCGCCCCGCGGACTCGCTGAACAGCCACACGAACGGCGTGTTGGCCGTCACGTGCTCCGGCAGCATGATCCGCGCGCCGACGTTGTGCCGCAGGCAGGACTCCACCAGCACCTGGGCAAGACCGCCGTCGGAGAGGTCGTGCGCCGCGACGACGTGCTCGCGTTCCGAGGCGCGCGCCATCAGCCGGCCGAGCGCCTGCTCGTGCGCGAGGTCGACCTTCGGCGGGCGTCCGCCCAGGTGGCCGTGGGTGACCCAGGCCCACTCGGAGCCGGACAGCTCGACGGCGGTGTCGCCGAGCAGGAAGAGCAGGTCGCCCTCCGTGGTCGGCGGCGACGGGAAGCCCATCGGGACGCGGCGGGCCACGTCGTCGAAGACGCCGAGCACGCCGACCACCGGGGTCGGGTGGATCGCGGCCGCGCCGGTCTGGTTGTAGAAGCTGACGTTGCCACCGGTGACCGGGATGCCGAGCTGCTGGCAGCCGTCCGCCAGGCCGCGGACGGCCTCGGCGAACTGCCACATCACGGCCGGGTCCTCGGGGGAGCCGAAGTTCAGGCAGTCGGTGACCGCGATCGGCTCGGCGCCGGTGACGGCGACATTGCGGTACGCCTCCGCCAGCGCCAGCCGGGCGCCCTCGTACGGGTCGAGCCGTGCGTACCGGCCGTTGCCGTCCACGGCCAGCGCCACGCCGAGCCCGGTGCGCTCGTCGATGCGCAGCACGCCGGCGTCCTCGGGCTGGGCGAGCACGGTGTTGCCGAGCACGTACCGGTCGTATTGCTCGGTGACCCAGCTCTTGTCGCACAGGTTCGGCGACGCGATCATGCGCAGCACCGTCGCGCGCAACTCGTCCGGCGTGGACGGACGCGGCAGCGTCTCGGCGCGGTCGGCCTGCAGCAGGATCAGGTCGGCGGGCTCGCGGATCGGCCGGGCGTAGACCGGGCCGTCGTCGGCGAGCGAGCCGGGCGGCACGTCCACGACGATGTGGTCGTTCCAGCTGATCACCAGGCGGCCGGGCTGGCCGTCGGTCTCGCTGGGGGTGACCTCGCCGATGTTGGTGGCCCAGACGCCCCACTTCTCGGCGACCTTGAGCACCTCGTCGAGCTTGTGCGGCGCGACGATCAGCAGCATGCGCTCCTGCGACTCGCTGGCCAGGATCTCGGTGGGCGACATCGAGGCCTCGCGCAGCGGCACCCGCTCCAGGTAGACCCGCATGCCGGTGCCGGCCGCCGCGGCGGTCTCGGTGAGCGCGCAGGTCAGGCCCGCGCCGCCGAGGTCCTGGATGCCGACGACCAGGCCCGCGTCGTACAGCTCGAGGCAGCTCTCGATCAGCAGCTTCTCCATGAACGGGTCGCCGACCTGCACCGACGGGCGGCGCTGCTCGGCACCCTCGTCGAAGGTCGCCGAGGCCAGCACGGAGACGCCGCCGATGCCGTCCCGCCCGGTGCGGGCGCCGAGCAGCACGACGACGTTGCCGACGCCGGCCGCTTCCTTCTTTTGCAGGCGCTCGACCGGGAGCACGCCGATGCTCAGCGCGTTGATCAGCGGGTTGCCCTGGTAACAGGGGTCGAAGACGATCTCGCCGCCGATGTTGGGCAGGCCCAGGCAGTTGCCGTACCCGCCGATGCCGGCGACGACGCCGGGCAGCACGCGCGCGGTGTCGGGGTGGTCCGCGGCGCCGAAGCGCAGCGGGTCCATCACCGCGATCGGGCGGGCGCCCATGGCCAGGATGTCGCGGACGATGCCGCCGATGCCCGTCGCCGCGCCCTGGTAGGGCTCGACGAAGCTCGGGTGGTTGTGCGACTCGACCTTGAAGGTGACCGCGAGCTCGTCGGAGATCTGCACGACGCCCGCGTTCTCGCCGATGCCGGCCAGCATCCGGGTGTTCTTCGGAGCCTTCTCGCCGAACTGGCGCAGGTGCACCTTGCTCGACTTGTACGAGCAGTGCTCGCTCCACATGATCGAATACATCGCCAGCTCGGAGGCGGTCGGACGGCGGCCGAGGATCTGCCGGATCCGGTCGTATTCGTCGTCCTTGAGGCCGAGCTCGGTGTGCGGCTGCAGCTCTTCGCCGGTGTTCAGCGCGCGCTCAACCGTGTCCGGGCCGCCGTCGAACTGGTTGATCAGCACGTCGGTGGCGGCGAAGCCGGTCGACTTGCCGGCCAGGCCGGACACGGCCGGCGGCTGGTTGGGCGTCCCCGGCGGCGACGCCGCGCCGCTGGGTGCCGTGTCGTGCTGGGTGGTCATCGCTGGGCTCCCCCTGTGAGCTGCCCGCCCGCGGCCGACCCGGCCAGGTACCGCAGGGCGGAGGTGAAGAAGCCGAGGCCGTCGAGCGACGGACCGGTCAGCGCCTCCACCGCGTGTTCCGGGTGCGGCATGATGCCGACCACGTTGCCGGCCGCGTTGGTGATCGCGGCGATGTCGCGCTGGGAGCCGTTCGGGTTGTCGCGCGTGTAGCGGGCGACGACCCGGCCCTCGGCCTCGAGCTCGTCCAGGGTCCGCTCGTCGGCGACGAAGCAACCCTCGCCGTTCTTCACCGGGATCAGGATTTCGCTGCCCTCGGTGAAGCCGTTCGTCCAGGCGGTCGACGCGCTGACGATCCGCAGGTGCTGGTCGCGGTTGCGGAAGTGCAGGTGCTGGTTGCGGGTGAGCGCACCGGGCAGCAGGTGGGCCTCGCAGAGGATCTGGAAGCCGTTGCAGATGCCGAGCACGGGCAGGCCGCCGCGTGCGGCGTCGGCGATGGTCTCCATGACCGGGGCGAACCGGGCGATCGCGCCGCAGCGCAGGGCGTCGCCGTAGGAGAAGCCGCCGGGCAGGACCACGGCGTCGACGCCGTGCAGGTCCGGGTCGCCATGCCAGAGGCGGACGGCCTCGGCGCCGGCGAGCCGCGCGGCGCGGGCCGCGTCACCGTCGTCGAGCGAACCGGGGAAGGTGACGACTCCGATCCGCATGGTCACGCGCTCATCTGAGCGGCGTCACCGGCAGGCTGCTCGACCCGGATCGAGAAGTCCTCGATGACCGGGTTGGCGAGCAGCTTGTCGGCGATCTCGCGGGCCGTCTCGAGGTCGGGTTCACCGTCGAACTCGATCTCGATCCGGCGCCCGATGCGTACGGAGGAGATCGCGCTGACACCGAGCCGCGGCAGCGCGTTGGCGACTGCCTGGCCCTGCGGATCGAGGATCTCCGGCTTGAGCATGACGTCGACGACGACGCGAGCCACGGGCACTCCTGACTGTGTAGGTGCGCAGTTGGGTGGCCCTCTAAGGGGCGAGCGGCCAAAGCCTACCTTGTACTGCCCGCGATGGGCCCATCGGCCGGTGTCGGCAGGCTGACGCAATGGCCGCTGAGCAGCGAATCTCGACCGTGATCTCCGCCACGACAAGATCACTCAGAGGCGTCGGTTGATCACCCTGCGGCGCGAGCCCCATCCCACCGTGATAGGTGTCAATTGGAGTCTTGCCGGGAGTCACCGCTCGCCATAGCGTCTTGTAGATCAAGTTCGATGAATCCCCCCATCGACAGGAATCTCGGAAGGAGCCCGGCGTGCGCATCCGCATCGTCGTCGCCTCTCTGGCCACCGCCCTGACCGGCGTGCTGGCCGTCCCCGCGGCCGCCAGCGCGGTCGAGCCCGGGCCGGACAAGATCATCGGCGGCAGCACCGTCGCCTCCGCGCCCTGGGCCGCCGCGGTCCTCAGCGACGGCAGCTTCACCTGCTCCGGCACGATCATCTCGGCCAACTACGTGCTGACCGCGAAGCACTGCATCGCCGGCACGATGTCCGTACGGGTCGGCAGCGTGAACCGCACGTCCGGTGGCATCACCCGCTCGGTGAGCTCCACCAGCACCCAGAACGACCTGGCCCTGATGCGGCTGAGCAGTCCCGTCACCACCACCTACATGCCGCTGTCCAGCGCGTACCCGCCGGTGGGCTCGACGAACTCGATCTACGGCTGGGGCCGGACCTGCTACAGCGGTTGCGACGCGTCGACCACCCTGAAGACCGCCACGGTCCGGGTGACCTCGACGAACCAGGCCGACGCGTACGGCGGCCGGGCGATCGGCTCGACGGCGATCAGCGGCAACGCGTGGCGCGGCGACTCCGGCGGCCCGCAGGTCTACAACGGCGCCCAGGTCGGCGTCGCCTCGCTCGCGGACGGCCAGAGCCGGCAGTACTACGGCAGCGTCGCCGCCAACCGGGCGTGGATCACCTCGGTCGCGGGCGTCTGAGCCAACCCGCAGCGGAAACCCAGGCAAGTTCGCAATTAAGACTCCGTCGGGGGGCGGCGAGACTAGCTCCGCCGCTCCCTGACGGCTCCACCGAAGGATCAGAGAATCGGGGCGGGCGCGTACTTCGCCGCTTCCGGATGGGCCGCCACGATCGCGGCCACCCGCTCCGCCACCGCCCGGACCTGGGCCGGGGCCGCGCCCACGAACGCCGCACGGTCGGCCACCAGGGCGTCGATCTCCGCCCGCGACAGCCGCAGGCGATCGTCGGCCGCCAGACGGTCGAAGAGGTCGTTCTCCGCGATGCCCTTCTCGCGCATCGCCAGAGCCACCGCCACCGCGTGCTCCTTGATGACCTCGTGGGCCACCTCCCGGCCGACGCCCTTACGCACGGCGGCCACCAGCAGCTTCGTGGTGGTGAGGAACGGCAGGAAGCGGTCCAGCTCGCGGGCGATGACCGCCGGGTAGGCGCCGAACTCGTCGAGCACGGTCAGGAAGGTCTGGAACAGGCCGTCGGTCGCGAAGAACGCGTCCGGCAGGGCCACCCGGCGCACCACCGAGCAGGAGACGTCACCCTCGTTCCACTGGTCGCCGGCCAGCTCGCCGATCATCGACAGGTAGCCGCGAACGATCACCGCCAGCCCGTTGACCCGCTCCGACGAGCGCGTGTTCATCTTGTGCGGCATCGCCGAGGAGCCCACCTGGCCGGCCTTGAAACCCTCGGTGACCAGCTCCTGGCCGACCATCAGCCGGATCGTGGTGGCCAGCGACGACGGCGCCGCGACCACCTGGGCGAGCGCGGACACCACGTCGAAGTCGAGCGAGCGCGGGTAGACCTGGCCGACGCTGGTCAGCACCCGCTCGAAACCGAGGTGCGCGGCGACCTTGCGCTCCAGCTCGGCGAGCTTCTCCGCGTCGCCGTCGAGCAGGTCGAGCTGGTCGGCGGCCGTACCGACCGGGCCCTTGATGCCGCGCAGCGGGTAGCGCCCGAGCAGGTCGTCCAGGCGCTCGTACGCGATCAGCAGCTCCTCGGCCGCGCTCGCGAACCGCTTGCCCAGCGTGGTCGCCTGGGCCGCGACGTTGTGCGACCGGCCGGTCAGCACGATGTCGCTGTATTCCAGCGCCCGCTCGGTGAGCCGGGCCAGCGTGGTGACGATCCGGCTGCGGATCAGCTCCAGCGAGGCCCGGACCTGGAGCTGCTCGACGTTCTCGGTGAGGTCCCGCGAGGTCATGCCCTTGTGGATGTGCTCGTGCCCGGCGAGCGCGCTGAACTCCTCGATGCGGGCCTTCACGTCGTGCCGGGTGACCCGCTCACGCTCCGCGATGCTCGCGAGATCAACATCGTCGACCACTGCCTCGTACGCCTCGACGACCCCCTCCGGCAGCGCGACCCCGAGGTCGCGCTGGGCCCGCAGGACCGCGAGCCACAGCCGGCGCTCCATCCGGATCTTCTCCTCCGGCGACCAGAGGTCGACGAGGTCGGCGGACGCGTAGCGGCTGGCGAGGACGTTCGGGATGCTCACGCCATGGATTCTTCCACGGCGGCCCCGGCGGCCTGCCGGCTCGTGGGCGGACGGTGCCGCACGTTACGCACGTCCCGGCTGGCCAGCATGCCGGCGACGGCGAGCCTGATCAGGGCGGCGGCGCCGACCAGCGTCGGCTCGACGCCGACGGCCTGGGCGATCGGCCCGGCCGCGACCTGACCGACGGGAATCGCGACGAAGGACCCGACCACGTCGTAGGAGTAGACGCGCGCCAGCCGAACGCGAGCGCGACGGGCGCGATCGCATTACCCCAGCGAGTTGATCGTGCGGCCGGCGAGCAGGAATCGGAACGAGGCATGGCGCAGGGGCGCGAGGACGCTCATGGCTCCTCCATGCGGAACATCGCGATGGTGGTGCTGGTGCGAATGGTGCCGGGGGTGCGCGGCGGCCTCGCCGCGTCGTGCAGGTCGCGGCCGGCCTGGGCGATCCGGTCGCGGATCTCCCGCCAGACCTCCGGATCGACCCAGATCTCGGCGTCGGTCATCGAGCCGCCGACGGACCAGTCGGCCTCGGCCGTGCGACGGACCAACTCGTTGGCGACGGTCGCGAACAGGGCACGCTGGGTGTCGACGCCGTGCGGGCCGAGCATCGCCTCGCGGTTGCGGTCGCGCTCGGCGTCGTAGCGGTAGCGCTTGGCGACGCCGCCCCGGATGCGCTCCTCCCCGGCCTGCACGATCAGGCCGGCGCTGAGCAGATTGCGCAGGTGGTAGCTGGCATTGGCGTGGGTGAGCCCCAACTCGCGGGCGACATCGGCGGCGGTGAGCGACGAACCGGTCAGCAGCGACAGCATCCGCAGGCGGACGGGGTGCGCCATGGCCCGCAACGTGGCATGGCGCCGGCCCGGCGCATCTCCCAAAGACATGTTGGGGAGTTTAGGAGAGACGGACCTCACTGTCCAACACTTATTGGGTGGTTGAGACACTGCGGAACGACGCGGTTATCGCTAGGGTTACTCGCGAGTAGGTCTGGCGCTCATCCCGAAAGGTCCACCGATGACTGAATTCAGCTCTGAGTCCCTCGCCTCGATCGGGCCGAAGGAATTCGCGCAGCTCGTCAAGTCCACCCCGGACTCGAAGATCACCGAGGTCATGGGCTCCGACAGCCGCAGCAAGATCCTGGACGAGGTGTTCAACCGGATGCCGACGCTGTTCCGGGCAGACCGGGCCGGCGCCACCCAGGCCGTCATCCACTGGAACATCACGGGCGGCCCCGGCGGCAGCACGGACACCTACGAGACCGTGATCGAAAACGGCGCCTGCACGGTCACCAACCAGCCCGCCCGGGAGCCGAAGCTCGCCATGACGATGGACCCGGTGACCTTCCTCAAGGTGGTAACCGGCGACGGCAACCCGATGATGATGTTCATGACCGGCAAGATCAAGGCGAAGGGCGACCTCGGCCTGGCGGCCCAGGTGGCCAAGCTCTTCGACATCCCGAAGAACTAACCCGGCTCTTCCGCACGCCCCGCCGAGTGCATTTCGGCGGGGCGTTGCATTTTTACCAGCTACGCACACAGCCCGGCCCCGCCGCGACAAGGCGACGCCCGAGCCGACTCCGGGCCGTTGCGCCGCCGCCGGGCCAACCGGTTTGCCCATCCCCCAGTCACCATCCGGCCAACGTGCCGGGCGGCCGGGCGGCCATCCGGCCAACGTGCCGGGCGGCCAGGCGGATGGGCGGCCAGGCGGATGTTGTCAGAGGGTGATGCGGCCCTCGACGGCGCTCAGCGCGATGTCTGTGCGGTGGTGGGAGCCGTCCAGCGTGATGCCCTCCACCAGGGCGTATGCCGCCGCGCGGGCGGCCGCCAGGTCCGGGCCGGTGGCCGTGGCGCTGAGCACCCGGCCGCCCGACGACACCAGCGCACCGTCCGCCCGGCGGGCCGTGCCGGCGTGGATCACGCCGGGCTGCTCGCCGCCGGAGATCACGTCGCCGGTGCGCGGGGTGCCCGGATAGTTGTGGCTGGCCACGACGACCGTCACCGCCGAGCCCTCGTGCCAGCGCAGCGCCGGGAAGTCGGCCAGCGCGCCCGTCGCCGCCGCGTGCAGCAGCTCGCCCAGCGGCGTCGCCAGCAGCGCCAGCACCACCTGGGTCTCCGGGTCGCCGAAGCGCGCGTTGAACTCGATGACCTTGGGCCCGGTGCGGGTCAGGGCCAGCCCCACGTAGAGCAGGCCGGCGAACGGCGTGCCCCGCCCGCGCATCTCGGCCAGCGTGGGCATGACCGTCTCGGCCATCACCCGCTCGACCAGGTCGGCCGGGGCCCAGGACAGCGGCGCATAAGCACCCATGCCGCCCGTGTTCGGGCCCGCGTCGCCGTCGCCGACCCGCTTGAAGTCCTGGGCCGGCATCAGCGGCACCGCGGCTGTGCCGTCGGTCACCACGAACAGCGAGACCTCGGGGCCGTCGAGGAACTCCTCGATGACGACGCGTCCGCAGTCGCGGGCGTGCGCCTCGGCGGCAGCGCGGTCGTCGGTGACCACGACACCCTTGCCGGCGGCGAGGCCGTCGTTTTTCACCACATAGGGCGTGCCGAACTCGTCCAGCGCGGCCGTCACCTCGGCGTCGGTGGTGCACGCCGCGGAGCGGCCGGTGGGCACGCCCGCGGCGGCCATCACGTCCTTGGCGAACGCCTTGGAGCCCTCCAGCCGCGCCGCTGCCCCGCTCGGGCCGAAGCAGGCGATGCCCTTGGCGCGCACGGCGTCGGCGACGCCCGCCACCAGCGGCGCCTCCGGGCCGACCACCACCAGGTCGGCGGCGACCTCGACGGCCAGGGCGGCCACCGCCGCCGGGTCGTCGGCGGTGACGTCGCGCAACTCGGCGACCGCGGCGACGCCGGGGTTGCCGGGGGCGGCGAACAGTCGCTCCACCGAGGGGTCTGCGGCCAGGCCGACGGCAAGGGCGTGCTCGCGGCCGCCGGATCCGATCAGAAGTACACGCACGCCGCAGATCCTACGGGCCGGGGATGATCTCGTGCGCAGTCGTCCACAGGTCCACAATGCACCGGCGATGCGCTGTGGATAACGCTGTGGATAACAGGTGGGAACCGCGAGGCGGCGGGCTGCGGGGTCGCGTAAACTTCGGCAGTACCCGGGCCTCTCCGTGTACGACGTGTTTCAACGGAAGGCGTCAGTCAAGTGCCGGTGATCGTGTTGGTCGGCGCCCAGTGGGGCGACGAGGGCAAGGGCAAGGCCACAGACCTCCTGGGCGACCGGATCGACTATGTGGTCAAGTTCAACGGCGGTAACAACGCCGGCCACACCGTCGTGATCAAGGGTGAGAAATACGCCCTGCACCTGCTACCGAGCGGCATCCTCACCCCCGGGGTGACCCCGGTGATCGGCAACGGCGTCGTCGTCGACCTCGCCGTGCTGTTCGAGGAGATCGACGGTCTCGAGGCCCGCGGCATCGACACCTCCCGCCTGCGGATCAGCGCGAACGCGCACGTCATCGCGTCGTACAACCGGACGCTGGACAAGGTCAGCGAGCGCTATCTGGGCGCCCGGCGGATCGGCACCACCGGTCGCGGCATCGGCCCGACGTATGCGGACAAGATGAACCGGCTCGGCGTCCGGGTCCAGGACCTCTTCGACGAGTCGATCCTGCGGCAGAAGGTCGAGGCGGCCCTGTCGTTCAAGAACCAGGTGCTGTCGAAGATCTACAACCGCAGCGCGATCAAGCCCGACGAGGTGATCGCGGAGCTGCTCTCCTACACCGAGCGGCTGCGCCCGATGGTCGCCGACACCGCGCTCGAGCTCTCCCAGGCGCTGGACGCCGGCAAGGTCGTGCTCTGCGAGGCCGGCCAGGCCACCCTGCTGGACGTCGACCACGGCACATACCCGTTCGTCACCAGCTCGAACGCGACCGCCGGCGGCGCCTGCACCGGCTCCGGCATCCCGCCGACCCGGGTCGACCGGGTCGTGGCGGTGCTGAAGGCGTTCACCAGCCGGGTGGGCGAGGGGCCGTTCCCCACCGAGCTGCACGACGAGATCGGCGACTACCTGCGAAAGGTCGGCCACGAATACGGCACCACGACCGGCCGCCCGCGCCGCATCGGCTGGCTCGACCTGGTGATGGGTCGGTATGCCCAGCGGATCAACGGCGTGACCGACTTCGCCCTGACCAAACTGGACAATTACGACGGACTGGACGAGATCCCGGTCTGCGTGGCCTACGAAGTGAACGGGGTGCGGCACGACGAGATGCCGTACAGCCAGAGTGACTTCCACCACGCGACCCCGATCTACGAGACGCTGCCGGGCTGGAAGAAGGACATCAGCGGCGCGCGCAGCTTCGACGAGCTGCCGGAAAATGCCCAGCGCTTCGTCGAGTTCGTCGAGGAACGGATCGGCGCGCGAATCTCCGTGGTCGGCGTCGGCCCGGGCCGCGAGGAAGTCATCGAGCGACACTCGGTGCTGGGCGAGGCCTGAGCCGTGTACGACGTCATCCTGCTCAGCCTGACCGAGGGTGGCGGCTCGGCCGCGGGTGCCTGCGGTGCGGCCTGCGGCGGCTGCGGCTCCGACTCCGCACCGGAGGTTTGCGAGACTCCGCGCGTACCGGTGCTGAAGTGCGCGGATGCGCTCGCCGCAGCCGGCGCGCGGGTCGAGACCGTGACCGCCTCCTCGGATGCGGAGATCGACGCGGTGATCGCCCGGTTCGACGCGCCGGCCAGGCCGGACGGCCTGTCCTGGCCCGACCGGGAGAGCAAGCTGCGGCTGGTCATCGCGACAGCGACCGACGGCCAGCTGCGGGCGGTGATGCGCCGGCTGGTCCGGCGGTACGCGCCACCGCCGAGCAAGCGCCCCGCCGACCTCGCCGACAACCGCACCGTGCCCGACCTGCCGCCGGTGGCGATCTTGCCGCTGGACCATGCCAACCGCACCGACCTGGCCGCGCAGCTCGGCCTGCCCCGTGAGCCCGCCGCGGTCGCCGCGGCGGTGCTCGGCGACCGGGTGCGCCGTCTCGACCTGCTGCGCAACGACGGCGGTTCGGTGACCGTGGACGGCGCGCTGGTCGGCGGCTCCGACGACGCCGGGGCGGCGGTGCCGTGGCGTGGCCGCATCGAGGTGGACGACGCCGTGCTCTCCGACGGCACCGACCAGATCATCGCCTGCGCGATCGGCAACGCCGGCGCCTACGCCGAGTTCGACGGCCTCCCGCTGCTCACCCAGCCGGACCCGGCAGACGGCCGGGTCGAGGTCGCGGTGGCGGTCCCGGTGCTGGTCAAGCAGCGCTTCAAGAAGCCGAGGGTACGGGTGGAGGTTCGCCGAGCCCGAGGTCGCGCCGTTTCGGTCCTGCCCCGAGACGGTGACCTGCAGTTTCTCGACGACGGCGTGGCGGGGACGATGACCCGCAAGCGCTCGTGGTGGACCGAGCCCGGAGCCTGGGCGGTGTACGCGGGATGACCGATTGTGCGACGCTGAACTAGCACTCAGGTACGAATCTTTGTTACGGGGAGGTCGCATCCGTGGAGGACGAGAACGCCGACCGCGTCTACGTCCCGGGCACGAACAGCACGCAACCCGACCGGGACGTCGAGCCGTTCTGGCCGCCGGAGGAGCTGAACGCTCCGGTGCACGGTGGCAAGCCGGTGCCCAGAGACGCACCGCAGGCTTTCCCGCTCCAGCCGGCCCCGCCGGTGGCACCGCCGCAGCAGGGTGACCCCGGCGTCTACCGGCCGATGGACCGGGTCGTGACGCCGCCACCGACACCACCGATGTACCACCAGCAGACGCCCCAGCCACAGGTCCCCCGCCCGATCCAGGAGCCGGCGACCGGCGGGGCGCAGCCCTGGCCGAACATCCCGCCCCGCAGCGGACCTCCCACACCTTCCACGCCGGATTCGGGGCACTTCTCCGCATCTGCCCATGTTCCGCCGCCGCCGACCACTTCGGACGCTCCGTCGCACGCTTCGGGCAGCGCGGCACCGGTCTCCGGGCCGAGGCCGACCTCGGGCACGCCGGCCAGCGGAGGACCGCACCCCGACGGGCCGCCTGCCCCTCCCGGCCCGACATTCGGCACGCCAGCCAGCGGAGCACTGCACCCCGACGGGCCGCCCGCTGCCCCTCCCGGCCCGACATTCGGCACGCCGGCCAGCGGAGGACCGCACCCCGACGGGCCGCCCGCTGCCCCTCCCGGCCCGACATTCGGCACGCCGGCCAGCGGAGCGCCGCACGCCGACGGGCCGTCTGCTCCTCCCGGCCCGACGGCCAGCGGAGATGGGCCGTCTTCGGCGGCGGATTCGCCTTGGGCGCAGCCGCCGCAGCGGTCGCCGCAGACGGACGGACGTCCGGCGACCGAGCCGCGGCGCGGGCCGGAGACCTCCGGGTCGGTGTCGCGGAATGGGGCTGTGTCCGGCTCCGGACCCGCGCGCTTCCCGACGGTGACCCCGCGAAAGAGCCCCGAGAACGTGGACGAGCAGCACTCGGGGGCGGTCTACCGGCCGGGGCCGGTCGGCCCGAACAGCCCTCGACCCGGCGACCCGCAGCAGGCCGGCCAGCAAAGTGGCGCGCTCTCGCAGGCGGCTGCCCACCAGAGCGGCTCGGCGTCTGTGCCTGTGCCGCCCCACGTGGCGATTCCGAACCAGCCTGGCCCGCAGCACCCGGCACCACCACCTGGACCGAACCAGCACGGTCCGAACCAGCACGGTCCGAACCAGCCAGGTCCGAACCAGCCAGGTCCGAACCAGCACGGTCCGATGCTGCCCGGCCCGAGCCAGCCAGGTCCGAGCCAGGCAGGTCCGCCCCCGCCCGGCCCAACCCCGCCTAGGCCGAATCCGCCTGGACCGATCCCGCCTAAACCGAATCAGGCCGGGCCGAATCAGGCCGGGCCGAATCAGGCCGGGCCGAATCAAGCCGGGCCGGTGCCGCCCTTCCCAGGCCCGACTCCGCCGCATCAGGGCCAGCCACATCAAGGCCAGCCGCACCAAGGCCAGCCGCACCAAGGCCAGCATGCACAGTGGCCGGTGGAGCAGCAGCCGTGGATGACGAACGGGCAGCCACCCCCGGCGCCGGGTCCGTTCCCGCCGACCATCGATCCGCGAACCGCTGCCCCGCATCCCCAGCTTCAGCAGCCGCATCAGGGCGAGCAGCCGCCCGGACCGAACCAGCCGCCGCCCGTCGATCCGTACCAGCAATTGCCTTGGGTCTCGGACGGCACGCCGACCGCGGAGGAGTTCGCCCGGCGGCGGCTGGCGAAGCCGGCCGAGCCGACCGCCACCATGGGCGCGCGGGCCATGCTGCAGAAGGGCACGATGGGCCTGGTCCGGTTGGCGCCGGGCAAGCGCGAGCAGGAATACAAGCAGGACGTCGAGATGGTCCGGCGCAACTTCGGCGGGCTGCGGCAGGTCACCGTGGTCAACCCGAAGGGTGGCGCCGGCAAGACCGTCGCGGTGCTGCTGCTGGCGATGACCTTCGGGCAGAAGCGCGGTGGATACGTCCTCGCCTGGGACAACAACGAGACGCAGGGCACCCTCGGCATGCGGGCGCAGCAGGACTTCCATGCTCGCACCGTCCGCGACATGATGCGCGACCTGCATCTTTTCCGGGGTTCGCACGGCCGGGTCGGCGATCTGAGCCAATATGTGCGGGCGCAGGGCGAGGGCATGTTCGACGTGCTCGCGTCGGACGAGTCGGCGACGGCGGGCGAGATGCTCACAGCCAGCGCGTTCGCCGAGATCCGGGAGATCGTCAGCCGGTTCTACAAGCTGATCTTCGTGGACACCGGCAACAACGTCCGGGCCCAGAACTGGCAGGCGGCGATGGACGCCACCGACCAACTGGTGATCACGATGTCGGCTCGTAACGACTCGGCCGAGACGGCGGCGCGCATGCTGGACCATCTGGAGCAGAGCGGCCGGCAGCGGCTGGTCCGCCAGGCGGTCAGCGTGGTGACGATGCCGCCGACCCGCAAGGACATCGATCTACCGGCGATCCAACGCCACTTCGCGGCCCGCACTCGCGCGGTCCTGCTGGCGCCCTACGAGAAGCTGATCGACTCGGGCGAGCCCCTGCGCTACGGCCACCTGTCCGCCGGCACCCGCGACTCCTGGCTGAAGATCGCCGCGGCAGTAGCCGAAGGCCTCTAACCAGACAGGCCAGGCCGAATCACCAGGCAGGCCGGGCCGAACAACCAAGCAGGCCAGGCCGAATCACCGGCCTGGCCTGGCCTCGCGGCAACCGCCAATCGTCAAATGGACCCGGCCACTCAGGTGAGGGCGTCTGCCGCTGCCGGGTCGCTGTCGCGGAGGAACTGGGCGCAGCGGGCTGCCTCGTCCGCTTCGCCGATCTCCGCGGCCGCCACCGACAGGGCGTGCAGGCACCGCAGGAATCCCTGGTTAGGCACGTGCGACCACGGCACCGACCCGTGTCCCTTCCACCCGTTGCGGCGCAGCGCGTCCAGCCCACGGTGGTAGCCCGTGCGGGCGTAGGCGTAGGCGGTGACCGGCTGCTTTTCGGCCAGGGCGCTTTCCGCCAGCGCCGCCCAGCCGCCGCTGAATGCCGGGAAGCGGGCCGCGACGGTCTTGAACGCGTCGTCGGTGCCGGCCTGCTTCGCTTCGGCCAGGGCGGTGTCGGCCTCGGCGTCGGCGGGAAGGCGGGTGGCCGGCGGCTCGGGAAGAAGGTTCTGCATGTGACCATTCAACCCCGGCGCGGGGGTGTTGCCGGGGGCGGGAGGGTGAATGTCACCACAGCTAGTCCCACGCCTCGCCCAGCGCGCGCAGCCGGCCCGCGTACTCGATCTGCTCCTGCCAGGCCACCGGCCAGGCCGCCAGGCCGAGGGCCGCGCCCGCGAAGCCGCCGGCCAGGCAGGCGATGGAGTCCGAATCGCCCGAGGAGGCCGCGGCCCGACGCAGCACCGTGACCGGCTCTTCCGGCGAGAGCAGGTAGCAGTACAGGGCTGTGGCCAGGGCTTCCTCGGCGATCCAGCCGGCGCCGGTGGCCAGGCACGGGTCGCCGCCGGGGTCGCCTCGGCGCAGCGCGTCGGACACCCGGTCGAGCGCCGCGGCGTTCTCGTCCCAGCCGCGGGCGATGAAGTCTTCCGGTGTCTCCACCGTCGGGCGCTGCCACAACTCGCCGAGCCAGTCCTCGTGGTAGCGCCGCCGCTGGTCGGCGCAGTGCGCGCGCAGGCGCGGCAGCAGGTCCCGCGGCGCCAGGCCGTCGCTCAGCCAGCGCACCGCGAACGCCGTCAGTTCGCTGGCCGCCAGGCCGGTCGCGTGTCCGTGGGTGAGTCCCGCCTGCAGTTGCGCGGCCCCGGCGCGCTGGGTGTCGGTGAGGCCGGGGATCAGTCCGACCGGGGTGACGCGCATGTTCGCGCCGCAGCCCTTCGAGTGAATCTGCGATGCCTGCTGCCAGGGGCGGCCGTCCGCGAGGTCGCCGCACGCGCGCAGGCAGGTCATGCCCGGGGCGCGGTTGTTGTCGGGGCTGATCGCCCAGTCGAGGAAGGCCTGCCGGAGCACCGGTTCGAAGCTTGCCGGGGTCAGCGGCACCGCCGCGACCAGGGCTTCGCCGACCGCCAGCGCCATCTGGGTGTCATCGGTCACCAGTGCCGGGTTCCCGGTCAGCTCGCGCGGCCCGGCCGGCCCGTAGGCCGCGACGATCGTCTCGTAGTCCTGGAACTCGGTGGGCTTTCCCAGCGCGTCCCCGTAAGCCAATCCGAAGAGCGAGCCCGACGCGTTTTTCACGCTGGCTACCCTACGGTGATGCCCGGTGATCCCCTGCAGTCCGTGTTCGGCGGCGAGACGCCGTTTGATGCCACCGCGTTCGAGATCGAGTCGCGCGCCGAGTTGGACACTCACCTCGCCAAGCGGTCGCTTGCCGGTTTGATCGTGCTCGGGCTCCGGCTCGACGAGCACCCGCCCGACTTCGCCGGCGTCGACGTGGCGCAGACCCTGTTCGTCGGGTGCCGGCTGGCCGGTCCGGCGGTCGAGACCGATCTGATCGCCCGCGGCGCCCATCTGGTGCCGCCGTTCGAGGCGCGGCCGTATCCGACCCATCCGGCGCATCTGTATACGCCCGAGGAGCTCTCGTTCGGGTTCGCGCAGGACGGCTTCGCCGGCATGTACGACACCCGCGTCTACGAGCATTTCCTGGAGCACGGCGGGGCAGCGCCCGATCTGCGGGAGGCCATCGGGCAGCGCCTGCACGACGCCGGCGTCGACAACGCCCTGGGCAAGGCCCTGGCCGCCTGGGTCGGCGGGCATGACGCCCGGGGCGCGGTCGGGATCATGGGCGGGCATGCCGAGCCGCGCGGGTCGGCCGCGTACCGGATGGCCGCGACGCTGGCCTGGCGGCTGGCCGGCGCGGGCCGGTTGATCGTGACCGGCGGCGGGCCCGGCGTCATGGAGGCGGCCAATCTGGGTGCGTTCTTCACCGATCGGACGGCGGACGAGCTCTCCGCGGCCATCGATCTGCTCGCGCCCGCCCCGGGCTTCATGGACCACGAGCCGTACACGGCCGCGGCCCTCGCGGTGCGCGAGGCATATCCGGCGCCGGCGGCCGGCGATGTGGTCGGCCGGCTCACCCATGGCGGCCTGGCCCTGCCCACCTGGCTGTACGGCCACGAGCCCGCGAACCTGTTCGCCGGGCAGATCGGCAAGTATTTCTCCAACGCGGTTCGCGAGGACACGATCCTACGGCTGTCGCGCGGCGGGATCGTCTTCGCGCCGGGCTGGGCCGGCACTGTGCAGGAGGTGTTCCAGGCGGCGACGAAGACGTTCTACCGCACCGACGGCCCGTCCGGCGCGTTCGTCTTCCTGGGCGTCGAGCACTGGTCGGCGCTGCCGGTCGAGGCCCTGTTGAGGCCGCTGCTGGCGCGCTCACCGCACGGCGACCAGTCGGACCTGATCGTGGTCACCGACTCGATCGACGAGGCGATGGCCGCGCTGACACATTAGTCACGCGAGGGGCGCCTGGTAGGTCTGCCCGATGAGCTCCACGCCGAAGCTGTGGTGTGCTTCCTCGTCGACGAGCGTGAACCCGCGGCTGAGGTAGATGGCGCGCGCCGCGGTCAGCGGATGATTGGTCCACAGTCGCACGGTCCGGTATCCGGCGTCGCGGGCGAACTCCAGGCAGGTGTCCACCAGGCGGCCGCCCAGGCCGTGCCCGCGGCCGTCGGGGCTGACCAGCAGCAGCCGCAGCTGTGCCGTCGAGTCCGGCCCGGAGACGCAGAACACACAGCCCACCCGCCGGCCGTCGACCTCGGCCAGCCAGGCGGCCTCCCGCTCGGCGTCGTGACCGGAGGCGAAGTCCGCGACGATCCGGGCGACCAGCGCCTCGAAGCTGCGGTCCCAGCCGTATTCGCGGGCATAGACCTCGCCGTGGGCCGAGATCACCCAGCCCAGATCCCCGGGCTGATCCAGGCGCCGGATGACCGCGCTCATGGACTCCTCCAAAAGCTGACCGAAAAGTTGACTGAAACGACTGTTTCAGTCAGGATAGCGTAGTGTCGGCCCGACGTGCTGAGCTGCTGGAACGCGCCTACGACCACGTGTTGACCCACGGACTGGCGGATATGTCGCTGCGACCCCTGGCCACAGCCATCGGTTCGAGTCCCCGGGTGCTGTTGCTGCTGTTCGGCAGCAAGGAAGGGCTCGTGCGCGCGCTCCTCGACCGGGCCAGGAGCGACGAACTGGCGATGCTGGCCCGGTTGCCGGCCGCCGGCGACCGGGTGGCGGAGATCTGGCGGTGGCTGGCCGCGCTCGAACACCGGCCGCTGCTCGTGCTCTGGGCCGAGGCGTACGTCCGTTCGCTCGTCGATCCCGGCGGGCCGTGGGCCGATTTCGCCCGCGCCACGGTGCGGGACTGGCTCGACGTGCTGACCGCCGGGCGACCCGGGACCGAGCGGGCGGCCACTCTCACCCTCGCGGTGCTGCGCGGAGCGTTGCTGGACCTCCTCGCCACCGGCGACGTGGAGCGCACGTCGGCGGCGGTGGAGATCCACATCAACGGCGGCCGGCGGTAGCTCCGGCGGTCAGGCCACGTGGACGCGGCGCCAGCTGTTCACCGGGAGATCCAATTCCGGTACGTCGGTCAGCCCGTTCTCGTCCATCGCGTTGAAGACCGCCAGCCGGGCCCCCTCGAAGAGGAACTCGACCGCGTGCAGGACCCGGGGTCGCCACTCCGCGACCGTGGTCCGCTCGACGATGTTGACCTCGCGCAGCACCCGGCCGCGGGCGTTGCGCAGCGCGGCGTGCGGGTCGGCCCGCCAGTCGAGCTGGATGCCGGTGGCATACCAGTCGATGGGCGCGCTCATGTCGACCCGGTTCCAGGTGATTGCACACTCATCGAACTTGCGGTGGGTGATTTCGACGTTGGTGCCGCCGAAGCCGAGCACCACCGGGCCGTCGGCGAACCAGCCGCGCTCGGAGAGGTCCCACATCAGCCAGCCGGCGACCAGCTCACGGCCGATGAGCCGGGAAAACCGTGCTCTGTGTAGGGCTGCTAGGGCTTCGGCGTCGTGGTGCCAGTCGGGTTCATACCCCTCGATGCCGAGCACGATCACCGCCCTCTTCCGGACAAGACGACGATCGTACCCACGCCTCTGCGTAGCGCCGCAACACGAGAACGGCCGGCCCCCACCGATGGGGACCGGCCGTCATCGAGAGCTCACTTGCCGAGCGCGGTGCCCGCCGAACGCAGGTGCTCACACGCCTCGACGACGCGCTTCGCCAGGCCGTCCTCGGCCAGCTTGCCCCAGGCGCGGGGATCGTACTGCTTCTTGTTGCCGACCTCGCCGTCGATCTTCAGCACGCCCTCGTAGTTGCGGAGCATGTGGTCCACGACCGGGCGGGTGAACGCGTACTGGGTGTCGGTGTCGATGTTCATCTTGACCACGCCGTAGTCCAGGGCGCCGTGGATCTCCGACAGCAGCGAGCCGGAGCCGCCGTGGAAGACCAGGTCGAACGGCTTCTCCTTGCCGTACTTGGCGCCGACCGCCTCCTGGATCTCCTTGAGGATCTCCGGGCGCAGCTTGACGTTGCCGGGCTTGTAGACGCCGTGCACGTTGCCGAACGTGAGGGCCGTCATGTAGCGGCCCTTCTCGCCCAGGCCCAGCGCGGCGGCCGTGGCCAGGCCGTCCTCGACCGTCGAATACAGCTTGTCGTCGATCGCGGCGGAGACGCCGTCCTCCTCGCCACCGACCACGCCGACCTCGATCTCGAGGATGATGTGCGCGGCGGCGGCCGCGGCGAGCAGCTCCTCGGCGATCTGCAGGTTCTCCTCGACCGGCACGGCCGAGCCGTCCCACATGTGCGACTGGAAGAGCGGCGCCAGGCCGTTCGCGACCCGCTCCTTGGAGAGGGCGAGCAGCGGGCGCACGTACGAGTCGAGCTTGTTCTTCGGGCAGTGGTCGGTGTGCAGCGCGATGTTGACCGGGTAGTTCTTCGCCACCTCGGTCGCGTACTCCGCCAGGGCCACGGCGCCGGTGATCATGTTTTTGATGGTGGGGCCCGAGGCGTACTCGGCGCCGCCGGTGGAGATCTGGACGATGCCGTCGCTGCCCGCCTCGGCGAAGCCCTGCAGTGCGGCGTTGAGGGTCTGCGAGGACGTCACGTTGATCGCGGGGTACGCGAACGCGCCGGCCTTGGCGCGGTCGAGCATCTCGGCGTAGACCTCAGGGGAAGCGATGGGCATCGGGTGCGCTCCTTGATCTCGGTACGGAAGCAGAGGGCAGGACCGCGCTGTCCTCCAGCAGGCAGTATTCCGCAGCGAGGGACGGCGACGGAAATCGCCCCGTTATCCCTACACCGGTTTGCGCACCGCGCGGGCGGGGATGCCGCAAGATGGGATCGTCCCCGTGGCATGGAGGGAAGTTCGGCGATGACGTACCCGGACAACGAGCGCGACCTGGAAACACCGGAGGCCGACGCCGCTGAGCAGGCGACACCCGCGGACCCGGGTGCGCTGGACGACAGCGAGCCGGAGCCCGCGAGCTCGTCGGCCGAGGTCTCGGAGTGGGACGCCCTGGAGCAGCGCCACGTGGTCCAGCTCGATGACGACGATCGCTGACCGTTTGCCCTATTTCATCACAAATCGCGGATTGCCCACCACCCAGGCCTCCAGCGCGTCGCCGCGGATCGCCGCGTAGAGCGCCGGACCGACCTTGGGATAGATGCGCTCGCGGCCGACGGCGGTCCCGTTGAAGCTCGGCTCGCTCACTCCGACGACCTCCGCGGAGCCGAGCGAAGCCGCCCCGGCGAACAGCGCGCCGATGTCGCCGTCGATGTCGATGCCGTCCTCGGCGGCCCGCACCAACGCCTGCAACCGCGCGGGGTCGGCGAGCGTGCCGTTCCCGGTGAGTTTGCCGGCCAGGGCGCGCAGGAAGCGCTGGGCTGTGCGTTCGCGGTCGTAGCCGCCGTGCTTGAGGTTGTAGCGGGCCTGCAGCAGCGGCGAGATGTCATCGGCGCCGACGTGCTGGCAGCCCTTCGGGAACTTCTTGCCGCTGTGCACCGATTTGATCGCCTCGGGAAGACACATGTCCACGCCGCCCACGGCCGCTGTGACCGCGCGCAGGGCACGCAGGTCAACCGTCACCCGGGCGTCGAAGTCGACCCCGGTCAGCTCGGTGACGATCTTCTCCGTGAGGGCCGGCCCGCCGTGATACAGCGTCTCGGTGAGCCTTGCCAGCTGGCCGCTGGGCAGCCGTACCTCGCCGTCCCGGGGCAGGCTGATCAGGTAGGTCCGGCTCCGGTCGGCCGGCACGTGGATCATCATGACCGTGTCGGCGTGCCGCTCGGCGGGATTTTCCCAGCGCAGCCTGTTGTCGCTGCCGAGCAGGAGCACGTCGATCGGACCGGCCGGCGCCGGCGTCAGCTCGCCGGCCAGCGGGACCGGCGCCGGGGTGCCGTGCCGCCACTGCTCCAAGGCCACCGGAACGGCCGCGCCCGTCATCAGCACGACGGCGGTGACCCCGGCGATCCGGCGGGCGAGGCGCCGGCGCTTGGCGCGCACCCAGGCCAGGTCGATCCTGGCCCGCACCGGGGCGACCTCGGGAGCCAGGCTCTCGTGCCGCACGAAGGTGGCCCGCAGCTCCTCTTCGATGTCACTCATCGGGCCTCCACCAGGTCGGCGCGGAGCGTGGCGAGCGCCCGGGAGATGGACGAGCGGACCGTGCCGACGGCGCAGCCGAGCACCTCGGCGATGTCCGCGTCCGGCAGGTCCTCGTAGTAGCGCAGCACGAGAGCGGCGCGTTGCTGGCGGGGCAGCTTGGCCAGCATGCCCCAGACGCGGTCACGCTCGGCCGTCTCGTCGGCGTGGTCGAACGGCACCGCACGGACCGGATCGGGCTCGGCTCGCAGCAGCACCCGCCGCAGCCAGGAGCCGCGGCGCAGGTCGATGAACTGGTTGGTCAGCATCTTTCGGACGTAACCGTCCGGGGAGTCACTGCCGGCGACGCGCCGCCAGTTGAGCTGGACGCGGACCATCGTGTCCTGCACGAGATCCTGCGCCGTGTGCAGGTCGCCGGTCAGCATGACGGCATACCTCAGCAGCGCGCCGAGCCGGCTGTCGGCGAACTCCTCGTAGGTCACAGGCACCTCCGCTCCTACGACGGGTCCGAGCACCCGAATCATTGCGCGGCCGTCAAATCACTCGCTGCCCGGTGCCGGCACTGCCATCATCAGGCGGTGCTACTCACCGTGACCACGACCCACCGGCCGGCGACCGACCTCGGTTTCCTGCTGGTCAAGCACCCGGACAAGGTGCACTCCTTCGACGTGCCCACCGGCACTGCCCACGTGCTGTTCCCGGACGCGGCCGACGACCGGTGCACCGCCGCGCTGCTGCTCGACGTCGATCCACAGCGGCTCGGTGCCGCGCGCGGCGGTCGCAAGCAGCAGTCGGCGCCGGAGTCGTTCGCGCTGGGCCAGTACGTCAACGACCGCCCGTACGCGGCGTCCAGCCTGCTCGCCGGCGCCCTGGCCAAGGTCTTCCGCAGCGCACTGCGCGGCGAGTCGAAGGACCGCCCGGAGCTGGCGGAGGCGGCCATCCCGCTGGAGATCCACGTGCCGGTGCTGCGCTGCCGGGGCAGTGCGGCGGAGCTGTTCGAGCCGCTGGGCTGGCAGGTCACGGCGACGCCGATCCCGTTGGACGACGTGCCCGACGGGCATCCGCTGGCCGGCGACAGCCCGTACGTCGACCTCACCCTGACCGGCACCCTGCGGCTGGCCGAGGCGCTGAACCACCTGTACGTGCTGCTGCCCGTCCTGGACGACGCCAAGCACTACTGGGTGGCGCCCGACGAGATCGACAAGCTGCTGCGCGCCGGGGCGGGCTGGCTGGCCGACCACCCGGAGAAGGTGCTGATCACCCGTCGCTACCTGGCGCACCGGCGGTCGCTGGCCGCCAGCGCGCTCGAGCAGCTCGACCGGGTCGACCCGGACTCCATCGACGCCCCGGCCGACACGGTGACCGACGAGGAGGCCGAGCTGCCGGTGGCCCGCAAGCAGTCGCTGGCCGAGCAGCGGCGCGACGCGGTGCTGGCCGCGCTGAGCGAGTCCGGCGCGAGCCGGGTCCTCGACCTGGGCTGCGGCGGCGGGGCGCTGCTCGGCGCCCTGATCAAGGACCGCGGCTACACGCGGATCGTCGGCACGGACGTGTCCTCGCGCGCGCTGGACCTGGCACACCGGCGACTGCGGCTGGACCAGGTGCCCGAACGCCAGCGCGACCGCGTCACGCTGTGGCAGTCCGCGCTGACCTACCGCGACGACCGGCTGCGTGGCTTCGACGCGGCGGTGCTCATGGAGGTCATCGAGCACGTCGACCCGCCGCGGCTGCCCGCCCTCGAGGCGTCGGTATTCGGCCACGCCCACCCGGCGACGGTCATCGTGACCACGCCGAACGTCGAATACAACGGGCTGTACGAGGGACTGACCGGGATGCGCCACTCGGATCATCGCTTCGAGTGGACGCGCGCCGAGTTCCAGGAATGGGCCGCGCGCACCGCGTCCGCGCACGGCTACCGGATCGCTTTCCGGGGCGTCGGCGACGAGGACGAGACCCGCGGCACCCCGACCCAGATGGCGATCTTCACCACGCAGCCAAAGGAGGAGCAGGCATGACCGAGATCGACATCCCGGAACTCGCGCTCGTCGCGCTGGTCGGCATCTCCGGCTCGGGCAAGTCCACCTTCGCCCGTGAGCACTTCCGGCCCACCCAGGTGCTGTCCTCCGACTACTTCCGCGGCCTGGTCGCGGACGACGAGAACGACCAGTCCGCGTCCGGTGACGCCTTCGACGTGCTGCACTACGTGGTCGGCAAGCGGTTGGCCGCCGGGCGGCTGACCGTCGTCGATGCCACCAACCTGCAGCCGCACGCCCGGGCCGGGCTGGTCAAGGTCGCCCGCGAGCACGACGTGCTGCCGGTGGCGGTGGTGCTGGACGTGCCGGAGGCGCTGGCCTGGGAGCGGACGCAGTCCCGCGCGGACCGTACCTTCGGCCGCCAGGTCCTCAACCGCATGCACCGCGACCTGCGCCGCTCGCTCGGGCAGCTGGCCCGGGAGGGCTTCCGCAAGATCCACGTGCTGCGCGGGGTGGACCAGATCGCCGCCGCGTCGGTCCGCTACGAGAAGCTGTTCAACGACAAGCGGGAGCTCACCGGTCCGTTCGACATCATCGGCGACGTGCACGGCTGCCGCGAGGAGCTGGAGACGCTGCTGGCGACGCTGGGCTACGCACTGGCCCACGACGGGGCCGGGCGGCCGGTCAACGCCGTGCACCCGCAGGGCCGCACCGCGGTCTTCGTCGGCGACCTGGTCGACCGCGGCCCGGACTCCCCCGGGGTGCTGCGCCTGGTCATGGGCATGGTCGCGGCCGGCACGGCGATCTGCGTGCCGGGCAACCACGAGCAGAAGCTCGCCCGCAAGCTCAACGGCCGCAACGTCCAGCTCACCCACGGCCTGCCGGAGACCCTTGAGCAGCTCGCCCGCGAGGACGAGGCGTTCACCGCCGAGGTGCGCACCTTCATCGACGGCCTGGTCAGCCATTACGTGCTGGACGGCGGCAAGCTGGTGGTGGCACACGCCGGCCTCAAGGAGGCCTACCAGGGCCGGGCATCCGGCCGGGTGCGCTCGTTCGCGCTCTACGGGGAGACCACCGGCGAGACCGACGAGTACGGCCTGCCGGTCCGCTACCCCTGGGCACGTGACTACCGCGGCTCGGCGGCGGTCGTCTACGGCCACACCCCCACCCCGGAACCGGAGTGGATCAACAACACCATCTGCCTGGACACCGGCTGCGTCTTCGGCGGCAAGCTGACCGCCCTGCGCTGGCCGGCCCGCGAGCTGGTGTCGGTGCCCGCGGCCCGGGAGTACTACGCCCCGGTCCGCCCGCTGGTCGCGGCCGGAGCCAAGCCCGACGAGGGACTGGACCTGGCCGACGTCACCGGCCGACGGCACCTCGACTATGGGTACGGCCGCACCACGGTCGCCGCGGAGAACGCCGCCGCCGCGCTGGAGGTGATGAGCCGCTTCGCGCTGGACCCGGCGACGCTGGTCTGGCTGCCCCCGACGATGGCGCCGTGCTCGACCTCGACGCTGGAGGGCTACCTCGAACACCCGGCGACGGCGTTCGCGGATCTGCGGGCGGCGGGGGTCGGCACGGTCGTGTGTGAGGAGAAGCACATGGGCTCCCGGGCGGTGGTCCGCGTCTCCCGCTCGGGCGTCGGCGACGCCATCTGGACCCGAACCGGCCGGCCGTTCTTCGACGCCGAGCGCAACACCGCGCTGCTGGCCGGCGTGCGCGTGGCGGCGGAGAAGCTCTTCGCCGAGCTCGACACCGAGTGGCTGCTGCTCGACGCCGAGCTGCTGCCCTGGTCCGCCAAGGCCGGCGGCCTGATCCGCGAGCGGTATGCGGGGGTCGGTGCCGCGGGACGGGCGGCGCTGCCGGCGGCGCTGTCGGTGCTGGCCCGGGCCGCCGGGCGCGGCCTCGACGTCACGGCGCTGCGCGAGCGGCTGGAACTGCGGGCGACCGAGATCGACGGCTACTCGGCCGCATACCGCGCCTACGTGCAGCCGACCGACGGCCTGACCGGGGTGACGCTGGCGCCGTTCGCGGTGCTGGCCGGGGCGGGCGTCTCGTACCGGGACAAGGACCACGGCTGGCACCTGGACATCGCGGACAAGCTGGTCGCTGCGGACCCGGCGCTGTTCACGCCGACCCGGCGGATGGTGGTCGACCTGAGCGATCCGGCCGCGGAACAGTCCGCGACCGACTGGTGGCTGGCGCTGACCGCGGCGGGCGGCGAGGGGATGGTGGTGAAGCCGTACGCCGGTCTGGCCGTGACCGACGCCAAGGGCCGGCTGGTGCAGCCGGGGGTGAAGTGCCGTGGCCGGGAGTACCTGCGGATCATCTACGGCCCGGAGTACACCCGCCCGGAGCAGCTCGAACGGCTGCGGCAGCGGTCGCTGGGCCGCAAACGCGGCCTTGCGCTGCGCGAACACGGCCTGGGCCTGGCGGCGCTGGACCGGCTCGCCGCGGGCGCGCCGGTGTGGCGGGTCCATGAGCTGGTCTTCGCCATCCTCGCGGCGGAGTCGGAGCCGGTCGATCCTCGGCTGTAATCCACAGCATGCATACAGGTACCGGCATGGCAGCGGCCGGTACCCTGGCTCCTCGTGGACATCCGTGCGCTCTCCGAGCAGCTAGCCCTCAACCCGATGGACCCGAAGGACCTGCTGCAGACCTTCGGGTTGATCGGCGTCTGGGCGATCCTCTTCGCGGAGACGGGCCTGCTGGTCGGGTTCTTCTTCCCCGGCGACTCGCTGCTGTTCCTGGCCGGGGTGGCGGCCTCGCCGGTGGCCGACTCGATCTTCGGCGACGGCACCCGCATCTCGCTGGTGGGCCTGCTGATCGGCGCGCCGCTGTGCGCCATCGTGGGCGCCCAGCTGGGCCACCTGCTCGGCGCGAAGTACGGCCGGCGGATGTTCGAGCGCCCGGACAGCAAGCTCTTCAAGCGCGAGTACGTCGAGAAGGCGGAGTACTACTTCGAGAAGTTCGGCCCGGCCAAGGCGGTGGTCCTGGCCCGCTTCATCCCGATCGTCCGCACCTTCCTCAACCCGGTGGCGGGCACCCTGGGCATGCCGGCCCGCCAGTTCTTCATCTGGAACGTGGTCGGCGCGATCCTCTGGTGCGACGGCATCATCCTGATCGGCTACCTGCTGGCCCAGCAGATCTACGACGCCATCGGCGACAAGATCGACCGCTACATCCTGCCGGTGGTCGCGCTGATCGTGCTGATCTCGGTGCTCCCGATCATCATCGAGATGCTCCGCGAGCGGAAGGCCAAGAAGAACGCCGCCGCGGAGCCCGGCCCGGCGACGGCGATCGGCGTCGTGGCGGCGGCCAGCGTGGTGGGCATCGCCGAGGCGATCGTCGACCACGACCACCACGACCACGAGGACGACCACCGCAACCACAAGCCTCGCCACTCCGCGTAGGCCAGGCCGAGAAACTTTCTCCCCCGCAGGTCGCAGCAATGTGAATCGCCGCCGCGTGTAGTTGTCGATGACGGACTTCGACGACTTCTACGCGGCGCACTACGCCGATCTCACCGTGCAGGTGCACGCCTACTTCGGCGACCGGCACGAGGCGCAGGATGTCGTCCAGGAGGCCTTCTGCCGGGCACTCGCCCGGTGGCGGCAGGTCTCCGGCTACGACGACCCGGCCGCCTGGGTCCGCCGCGTCGCCTGGAACCTGGCGACCAGCCGCTGGCGGCGGCTCCGCACGATGCGTGCGTTCCACAGCCGCCAGCGCAGTGAACCGATCGTCGAAGGGCCGGGGCCCGAACGCCTTGCGCTGGTCGAGGCCCTGGCCACGCTGCCGGCTGCCCAGCGCCGGGCGATGGTGCTGCGCTACCTCGCCGATCTTCCGATCGCCGAGATCGCCGACCGCGAGCGGGTGCCCGAGGGAACCGTCCGGTCCTGGCTGCACCGTGGTCGCGTCACGCTCGCCGCACGGCTCGGCCCGGCATACACGGAGGTACCGCATGCCTGAGGAACTGACTGAGGAGCAGACCCGGGCGGCCTTCGCCCTCATGCGCGCCGAGGATCTGACGTACATCCGCCCACCGGGATCGGCGGAGGCGCTGCGAGCGGTACGGCGACGACGACGCACCAGCGTCGCCGCGGTGGCCGCCGGCGTGGTGATCGCGGTGGCCGGCAGCGCGACGGTGGCGGCACTGGTCGACACCGACCGGACCGCCCTGCCGCCGGCCACGCCCAGCCCGTCGCCGTCGGCACTGTCCAAGGCCCAGCTCGACCACCTGGCGGCTGCGGCGGCTGTCGCACTCGGGATCGACCGCGTGGACAACGAGAAACGCAAGCTTGAGGGCAAGCCGCAGATCATCTCGAGTAGCAAGGGTCCGGTCCGAAGCTCCGAAGGCTTCAGTGGATCAGCCAGCAGCACGAACAAGAACGGCGGCTATGTGGTCGAGGTGGTGTGCGTGGGCGAAGGCACGATTCGCGCCCAGATCTGGGCTGCTGCGCCGGCCACGACAACCTCGCCCGCTCCCGACACCTTCGAGCACCCGGTGACTTGCAGCGACAAGCCGACACCGATCAAGGTGAGCGTGCGGGCACCCAAGCCGAAACTCGTCTACGTCCGGATCCAAGCCGATCCGTCGGCTGTCGGGCGCGCCGCCTTCGCCAGGCTCACCCGCCATTCGTAGGGCCGCCACCGGCACCCCCGCGGCTGGTTCGGATGAGCCGGCTGCGGGGGCGCTTCCCGGTTGTCAGACGGAGATCGCTGAGGGTGGGAGCGTGGCCAGCCGGTCCAAGAACTCCTCCGGGACTTCGCGGAGGTTTTCCAGCCGGCCCAGGGTCAGCGCCCGGTAGGTCAGCGCCGCGGCCTCTTCCAGGTATCGGGCCCGTTTGTGGGCCAGCTCGACCGAGTCGGCCATGACCACGCAGCCGTGCTGGCTCAGCACCAGGCAGTTTGTGCCGTCGGCCGCCATCGCCGCCGTCAGCGCCGCCACCTCGGTGCTGCCCGGCAGGCGGAACGGCACGGTGGAGACGCGCTTCAGGTAGAAGGCGTGGTCGGTTGTCACGATGCGGATGTGCTCGCCGAGCGCATCCAGCAGCAGCGCCGTCTGCGGGTGCAGATGGACCACCGAGTTCACGTCCGGGCGGGCGCGATACAACGTCAGGTGGAGGGCGATCTCGCTGGTGGGCACTATGCGTGGCGCCGGCAGCGTGCCGACGGTCGCGGGCGCGCCGTCGGAGATGCGTACCGGGGCGAAGCTGGACCGGCCGAGTCTGTCCAGCCAGGCACCGCTCGCGGTGACCCAGCAGGCGTCCTCGTCGGGAATCCGGGCGGACAGATTGCCGCCGGAGCCGCACACCAGTCCCGCCTGGACCACGTCATAGCCCACGTGCGCGAGCTGGTCGCGCAGATCGCCGGGCACGTAGTTCAACCCGTCAACTCCTCGGGTCCGGGGGGTGGATCCTGATGGAGGTGGCCCGCCTGGCGTCACGCCCCATTAACGGTGACGCCAGGCTTTGTCGGGTCTACTTCAGCGAGCCTTTTTGGTGGCCCGCTTGCGAGGCGGGGTCAGCAAGTCCGCGATGGTAGCGATCGCGGACGGAACCAGCCGGTAGTACGCCCACACGCCGCGCTTCTCGCGCTCGAGCAGACCGGCCTCCGTCAGGATCCGCAGGTGGTGACTAACCGTCGGCTGCGACAACCCCAGCGGGGCCGTCAGGTCGCAGACGCACGCTTCACCGTCCGTAGCGGACTGGATGAGGCTGAGCAGCCGCAGCCGAGCCGGGTCGGCGAGTGCCTTGAGCACTCCCGCCAGTCGCTCGGCATCGGCACGTTCAATTGGCTCGCCGGCAAGCGGCGAGATCTGAGGCATTGTCATTTCCGCCAACGCAGTTCCCACGATCTCCATCCTTCCACCAACTGCATCGATTCTCCTGCATGTGCGCAGGAACGAACCGGCTAACTTTCAGGCCGTAAGGCCGAGATCGGTCGAACGGTAGGCCGATCGGTACGTCTGTCCGGCACCCCGCACGGGCAGCGTCCGCACTCCGATCAACCATTTCCGCGACACCGACTTCGGTCTCTGCCTCCTGCAACGCCTCAGCCGCCGTCAGGTCGCTGGTCAACGCCGTCGAGCTCTCGATCCCCGCCCCCGGAGTGAGCCGCCCCACATTGTCGATTCGCGATCCGTTCGGAGACCGTCCGACGCCCGCCCGGTCGTCGGAACTGCTCTGTACTGCACAGTCACACGCCGTGGGTCGACATCACAGTCAACTTCACGACCCGATGAAAGCACGACACAACGCTGCGCGACGGGCAATTCAGTGATGAATTTACGCAGGTCGTGATGGTCTTCCATCACATCGAGCGTACTGGCTGCCCCAAAACCGGAACGTTCTGCCCCGCCGGGGCGGAAAGGAACTATTGACCCACGGCAAAGCCCAGCCCTAACAGTAAATATTGTTAACTGAAGGACCTCGGGTGACCTGTTTCAGGTAGGTATAGACGCAGCTCAAAGCACCTTTCCGCCACACCCCGCCCGGGGCGGCATACAACGACGGTCATCGAACGAGTACGCACCGACACCGTTGTCATCGCGCCACGACTGCCCGTACAGCGGCAAAACCCCCACCGACCGGCAAGCCGAAAGCGACCAGACAGCGAAAGTCGGCACATCCTCGTCCGTCAACGGTACCCGTTCGGGTGACATACCACCGTCGATGCGGGGATGCCCGTCAGCTGGAGGGACGCGACCAGTACTCATCATCCGGACCCGGCTGCCCCGGTCCGGTCCGCGGGACGCCCGGCGAACCCGGCGGCGGCGCCGCCGCGGAGGGGTGCGGCGACCCGAAACCCCCCGTTGGTGGCACCGAGTAACCACCCGTTGGTGGCGGGCCGTAACCATCCGGCGGGGCCGGATGTCCGCCCGGAGCGCCATAGGCCGGAGCGGCCCCGCCCGGAGCGCCATAACCGGGCGCGGCACCCGCAGGGCCATAGCCGGGCGCGACCCCAGGAGGGCCGTAGCCAGGCGCGGCACCAGGAGGGCCATAGCCAGGCGCGGCACCCGCAGGGCCGTAACCGGGCGCGGCACCCGGAGCGCCGTAGCCGGGCGCGGCGAAGGGGTCCGGCGGCAGCGGCTTCGGCGCGCGGCCGAAGAACGGGCCCGGGCTCGCCAGCAGAAGCACGCCCACGAGGACGTAGCCGAGCATCTGTGCGACCGCCAGGGCCACGTTCAGCGAGATCCACGACCCCGGGTAGGCATCCGACAGCGCGGCGGACAGAGAGCCCTGCACCGGGTCACCACTGCGCTCCACGGCCACGGTCGCCGTCGTGGCGCAGCCGGCCAGCAGGCCCAGCCCGGCGACCACCCAGGTGGCGATCCGGGCGGCGTTGCTGCCGCGCCGCAGGCCCAGCGCCAGCACGACGTAGAGCGCGAAGAGGATCACGGCGAGCACGGCGCCGAGGGCGGCCCCGATCCAGACCACTGTGACGAAGCCGTCAACGTCCACGCTGTCTCCGCCGGCGGCGGCGGCGCGGAACCGGTCGACCGTGCCCGGGGCGATCGCCAACGTGGCGATCGCATACCCGAGGCCGGCCACCGCCATCAGGATCAGCAGGGCCGAGGCCGACGCCACCGACGCGGGCCGGCGGGGTGCGCTGGTAGGGGCCGGTGCGACTGCCGGCGGCTGCATTGCGTACGACATGGACGTCTCCCGGGTGATCCGTTGCGGACGAACCTACCCGGACGCGCGACGCGCCGCCGGGGATACCCAGCGGCGCGCGACGAGAGCGGGGGTCAGGCGGGATCGGTCGGCGACCGGCCCGGCTTGTCATCGGGGGACGGGGGCGACGGGGGCGGCGGCGCGCTCCACGGATCGGTGGGTGGCACGCTGCCGGTGTGTGGTTCGCCACTCGTCGGGCCCGGCGGGGGTCCGTAACCGGTTCCGTCGGTCTGCGGCGGCGAACCGGGCGGCGGTGTGGCATCCCCGGTGCCCCCGGGCGGCGCGCTCTGCGGGTAGGGCGGCTGCCCACCCGTACCGGAATGGGGTGGCGGTGTGGCCTCCCCCACGCCGCCGGGCGGCGGGCTCTGCGGATAGGGCGGCTGGCCGGCCTGGCCGGGGTACGGCTGGCCCGGATACGGCTGGCCGGGGTAGGGCTGGCCCGGGTACGTCGGATACGGCGACTGGCTCGGGTAGCCCGGGTAGGCCTGCGGCTGCCCCGGATATCCCGGGTACGGGTTCAGCGGGTCCCAGGCCAGCTGTGGCTTGCGGAAGTACGCGTTCGCGGCCGGCAGCGCCAGCAGGATCACCGCGGCCAGCAGCGCCAGCACGACCACCACGGTCAGCAGCGTGGTGAGCGGCGTGAACCAACCGGGCAACTCGCTGGAGAGCCGCGACTCGATCTCGCTGGCGCTGGGCCCGGAGTTGCCGCCGTCCATGGTCATCCCGCTGGTCGCCGCGTTGCCGAGCAGGCCGAAGCCGCTGCAGCAGAGGTAGATGCCACCGAGCACCCAGGTGGTGATCCGGGCCGGCTGCCGGCCGCGGTTGTTGTAGATCGCCAGGATCGCCAGGCCGGCGGCGAAGAGAATGTTGATCACCACGACGATCACGCTGGCCGCCACGATGATGCTCTCCGTCCCGGCGCCGGTGGTGTCGGCGTAGAGGTCGCCGTAGACGCGCCGCATCGTTCCGACCGTGGTCAGCGAGAGGATCGCGGAGATGATCGAGGCGGCCGCGCAGAGGTAGAGCAAATACGACGAGACGGTGACGACCGTCGGACGCGCTGGCGGTGCGGGCGTTCCGGGGTACATCGGAGCAGACACGGGCGCTACCTCCTAGATCCACCACGGTATCGGGCGGCTGCCAGATCCGTCGACCGGCCGACACCGGCCCACAACCTGTGGCAACATCGCCCGATGTAGGACGAAATCGCACGAATTAGGTCGCTCGTTCAGGGGGACGACAGAAGTCGAACGCGACCCATACACTTCCACCTCGTGGCGCGCCGAAGGCAGCAGAGTCCTCCGGTGACGCCCCCTGCCCGACCGGGTCGCCGCCCCCGCCTGATGAACGCCGGGGCCAAGGCAGACCGGATACGGGCACCTTCCCGATTGCGCCGGCCGCGTGACCACGCCGCGGCCGCCCCAGACTCGACAAGGACCGGTGAGTCCCATGCCACACGCAGACACCCTGACCGTCGTGCACCATGACGACACGAGAACCAGCTATACCGACGTCCGGTACCAGTTGCACCGCGACGGCATCAGGATCTGGTCGTCCGACGGCGAGCACGCCTTCACGGACATTCTCATGACCCACGCCTACCGGCAGCGGCAGGCACGGGCCAGCTGACAGAACGAAGAAGAGGGGCACCCGACGGGTGCCCCTCTTCTTTATGCCCTGCTCAGGCCCGGCGGACCGACAGGCCGTCCTTGGCGTCGTTCAGGTCGACCAGGACCGTGTCCCCGTCGACGATCTCGCCCGCGAGCAGCGCCCGGGCCAGCGAGTCGCCGATCGACGACTGCACCAGCCGGCGCAGCGGGCGCGCCCCGTAGATCGGATCGTAACCCCGCTCGCCGAGCCACAGCACCGCGGTCTCGCTGACCTCCAGGGCGAGCCGGCGGTCGGCGAGCCGGTGCCGCAGCCGGCCGAGCTGGATGTCCACGATGGCCGCCAGGTCCCGCGCGGTCAGCGCCTGGAACACCACGATGTCGTCGAGCCGGTTGAGGAACTCCGGCTTGAAGTGCGCCCGCACGGTCGCCATGACCTCCTCGCGCCGCTCCTCCTCACCCAGCGTGAAGTCGGAGATGATCGACGAGCCGAGGTTGGAGGTCAGCACCAGGATCGCGTTGCGGAAATCGACCGTACGGCCCTGCCCGTCGGTGAGCCGGCCGTCGTCCAGGACCTGCAGCAGCACGTCGAAGACGTCCGGGTGGGCCTTCTCCACTTCGTCCAGCAACACCACCGAGTACGGCCGGCGCCGCACTGCCTCAGTGAGCTGGCCGCCTTCCTCATAACCGACGTACCCGGGCGGGGCGCCCAGCAGCCGGGCGACGGAATGCTTCTCGCCGTACTCGCTCATGTCGATGCGGACCATGGCCCGCTCGTCGTCGAAGAGGAAGCCCGCCAGGGCCTTGGCCAGCTCGGTCTTGCCGACGCCGGTGGGGCCGAGGAACAGGAAGCTGCCGGTCGGGCGGTCCGGGTCGGCCACGCCGGCGCGGGCCCGGCGTACGGCTCCGGAGACGGCGGCCACGGCCTCGACCTGGCCGACCACCTTGGCCTGCAGCGACTCCTCCATCCGCAGCAGCTTGGCGGTCTCACCCTCCATCATCCGGCCGGCCGGGATGCCGGTCCACGAGGCGATGACCTCGGCGATGTCGTCGGCGCCGACCTCCTCCTTGACCATCGGCGGCTCGGTCTTCTCCTCCTCGGCCGCCGAGGCGCTCTCGATCTCGGCGGTCAACGCGGGGATCTCCTGGTACTGCAAGCGGGATGCCTTCTCCCACTCCGCGTCGCGCTGGGCGCGTTCCAGCTCCGCCTGCGCCTCGTCGAGCTGCTTCTTGATCTCGCCGAGCCGGTTCAGGCCGCTGCGTTCGCGCTCCCAGCGCGCGTTGAGCGCGGTCAGCTCCTCCTCGCGGTCGGCGAGGTCGCGCTCCAGCCGCTCCAGCCGGGTGATCGAGGCGGGATCGGTCTCCTTCGCCAGCGCTAGCTTCTCCACCCGCATCCGGTCGACCTGGCGCTGCAGCTGGTCCAGCTCCACCGGCCGGGAGTCGATCTCCATGCGCAGCCGGGAGGCGGCCTCGTCGATCAGGTCGATCGCCTTGTCGGGCAGGAACCGGTCGCTGATGTAGCGATCGGAGAGCGCGGCCGCCGCGACCAGCGCGCCGTCCGTGATCTGCACCCGGTGGTGTGCCTCGTAGCGGCCCTTGAGCCCGCGCAGGATGCCGATCGTGTCCTCGACCGTGGGCTCGCCGACGACGACCGGCTGGAAGCGCCGCTCCAGGGCGGGATCCTTCTCGATGTGCTCGCGGTATTCGTCCAGCGTGGTCGCGCCGACCATCCGCAGCTCACCGCGGGCCAGCATCGGCTTGAGCATGTTGCCGGCGTCCATCGAGCCCTCGCCCTTGCCGGCGCCGACGACGGTGTGCAGCTCGTCGAGGAAGG
>NZ_QHHV01000122.1:0-23006 GCF_003947245.1 Actinoplanes sp. ATCC 53533
GTATACCAAGGACGGCGAGGACTACTTCATCGTCGATTCACACATCGCCCTGTGGGACGGCCGCGAACAGAACTGCCGCAACATCCACGGCAAGCAGTTCATCGACTGTTTCTACGACTACCACAAGAATCTGAGCCCCGAAGACGCCGTGTGGCCGTACGACGAATACACCTACTACGGCGGTGACCGCCTGATGAAGGATCTCTTCACCGACGGCTATGTCGACCACGCGATCTTCCAGCCCGCGTACCTCGGCGACTTTTACCACAACGGGTTCGGACAGACCGACGAAGCGTGGGCGTTGACCCAGCGGCATCCCGACAAACTGACCTACAACCACAACTTCGACCCGCGCAACGAGCAGGCCGGGCTCGACCGGTTGCGCGCCGACGCCGCCCGGTTCGGGCTCAAGGGGGTCAAGCTCTACACCGCCGAGTGGCACGGCGATTCCCGCGGCTACAAACTCACCGACCCGTGGTCCTACCGGTACCTGGAAGCGTGCCGAGAGCTGGGCATCACCAACATCCACGTCCACAAGGGGCCGACCATCCGCCCGCTGGACCGCGACTCCTTCGACGTGGCCGACATCGACGCCGTGGCGACGGACTTCACCGACCTCAACTTCATCGTGGAGCACGTCGGGCTGCCCCGGCTGGAGGACTTCTGCTGGATCGCCACCCAGGAGCCCAACGTCTACGGCGGGCTGGCCGTCGCGATGCCGTTCATCCACACCAGGCCGCGGTACTTCGCCCAGATCATCGGCGAGCTCCTCTACTGGATCGGGGAGGACCGCATCATGTTCTCCAGCGACTACGCCCTGTGGACGCCGAAGTGGCTGGTCGAGAAGTTCGTCGACTTCCAGATCCCGGCGGACCTGGACGAGTACGCGCCGCTCACCACGGATGTGAAGCGGAAGATCCTCGGCCTCACCGCCGCCCGGCTCTACGACCTGCCGGTGCCGCGGGACCTGGCCTCGAAGATCCCGGCGGAGCCCGTGACCGAGGTCGCCGCGGGTGCGTCAGCATGATCGCCCAGGACCTGCGCGATGCGGTCGGCACCGCGTTGAGCACCGTCCGCGATCCTGAACTCGACGAGTCGATCGTCGACCTCGGATTCGTCACGGCGACGACCGTCGTCGACGGCCGCGCGGAGGTGCGGTTGCGGCTGCCGACGTACTTCTGCGCGCCGAACTTCGCCTACCTCATGGTGGCCGACGCCTACGACGCCACGATGGCCGTCGAGGGCGTCGACCAGGTGTCCGTCGTGTTGGAAGAGCACTTCGCCGCCGCCGAGATCAACGCCGGTGTCGCGGCCGGGGCGGGCTTCGTCGGCTCGTTTCCCGGCGAGGCCGGTGCCGAACTGCACGAACTGCGGCGCACCTTCCAGCGCAAGGCGCACACCGCATGCCTGGAACGCGCCTGCGAGCGGCTCCTCAAGGCCGGCTGGACGATCGAGGGGTTGTCCGGCGCGCACCTCGCGGATCTGCCGGACAGCCCCGAACGCGCCAGCCTGCTGCGCCGGCGCGCCGACATCGGCCTGTCGGTGGCCGCCGACTCGCCGGTTCTCGTCGACGACGACGGCGAGCCAGTACTGGCCGACCAGATCCCGTTCCGGCTGCGGTTCGCCCGCACCGTCCGGGTGAGCCTCGACGGCAACGCGCACTTCTGCCGGGGCCTGCTCACCACCCGCTACCCGCACGCGGCCGCCGACCAGCGACCCCGCCACGCGGCACAGGAGGCATCCGCATGAAGGCCGTCCAACTCGGGAAGTACCACGCCGCGCCGGAACTGGCCGACGTCGCCGACCCGGAGATCACCGCACCGCTGGACGTGATCGTCCGGATCGGCGGAGCCGGCGTGTGCCGGACCGACCTGCACATCATCGAGGGCCAGTGGGCGGAGAAGTCCGGCGTCGACCTGCCCTACACCATCGGGCACGAGAACGCGGGCTGGGTGCAGGCGATCGGCAGCGCCGTGACCAACGTAGCCGTCGGCGACGCGGTCATCCTGCATCCGCTGGTGACCTGCGGACTGTGCCGGGCCTGCCGCTCCGGCGACGACGTGCACTGCGTCAACTCCGCGTTCCCCGGCATCGACACCGACGGCGGGTACGCGGAATACCTGAAAACGACGGCACGGTCGACGATCCGGCTCGGCGACTCCCTGCACCCGGCGGACGTGGCCGCGCTCGCCGACGCCGGCCTCACCGCGTACCACGCGGTGGCCAAAGCGGCCCGCGTGCTGCGCCCCGGCGACAAGGTGCTGGTCATCGGCGCGGGCGGGCTCGGCCACATCGGCGTCCAGGTGCTTCGCGCCCTGTCCTCGGCGGAGATGATCGTGGTGGATCGCAACGCCGACGCCCTGGCGCTGGCCAGGGAACTTGGCGCCGACCACACCGTGCTCGCCGACGGCAGCCAGGTCGAAGCCATCCGGGAGCTGACCGGTGGCAACGGTGCCGAGGCGGTCATCGACTTCGTCGGCGAGGGCGGCGCGATCGAGGACGGCGTCGCGAGCCTGCGGCGCAACGGCAGCTACTACGTCATCGGCTACGGCGGCGCCCTCAACGTGCCGACGATCGACATCATCTCGACCGAGATCAACTTCATCGGCAACCTGGTCGGCTCCTACAACGACCTGGCCGAGCTGATGGTCCTCACCGCGCAGGGAAAAGTCACCCTGCACACGACCCGGTACGCCCTGTCCGACTTCGCCAAGGCGCTGGATGACCTCGACCGCGGAGCCGTCCGCGGTCGGGCGATCCTCGTGCCTTAGCCCCCGCAGCTACCCACACCCACCCGGAAGAAGGACGTCATGGCAAAGGATCTGCGGTTCAACGTCGAGGCGCGGCAACTGCTGGAGATCGGCGTGAACGCCCTCGCCGACGCGGTCAAAGTGACCCTCGGCCCCAAGGGGCGCAACGCCGTCATCGAGAAGCTGGTCGGCGCGCCCACGATCACCAACGACGGCGTCACGATCGCGCGGGAGATCCAGCTGCGCAACCCGTTCGCCAACATGGGCGCGCAGCTCGTCAAGGAAGTCGCCACCAAGACCAACGGCGTGGCGGGCGACGGCACCACCACCGCGACCGTGCTGGCGCAGGCCATGGTCCGCGAGGGCCTGCAGGCGGTGGGCGAGGGCGCCAACCCGATGCTGCTCAAAGTCGGTATCGACGCCGCGGTGGACGCGGTGCTGACCAAGCTGGCCGGTGAGGCCAGCGAGATCGGCGGGCCGTCGGATCTGGCCAGCGTGGCGACGTTGTCGGCCAACAACGACCGCGAGATCGGCGAGGTGATCGCGGCGGCGATCGGCCGGGTCGGCCGCGGCGGCGTCGTCACCGTCGAGGAGTCGCCGACGTTCGGGCTCGACATCACCTACATCGACGGCGTCGAGATCGACAACGGCTACATCTCGCCCTACATGGTCACCGACCGGGAACGCATGGAAGCGGTCTTCGACAACCCGTACGTGCTGCTCACCTCGGAGAAGATCACCAAGGTCCAGGAGCTGATGCCGGTCCTGGAACAGGTCACCAGGTCCGGCCGCCAACTGCTGATCTTCGCCCAGAGCGTCGAAGGCCCGGCGCTGGGCATGCTGGTGGCCAACAACGTGCACGACACGTTCCGCTCCGTCGTCGTGCGCGCTCCCGGGTTCGGCCACCGGCGCATCGCCGAGCTGACCGACCTGGCGATCTGGATGGGTGGCCAGGTCATCACCTCCGACGCCGGCCTCACCCTGGACGCCGTACGACTCGACCAGCTGGGCCAGGTTCGCAGGGTGACCGTCACCGACAGCACGACCACGCTGGTCGGCGGTGTCGGGCCCGATCGCGAGGTGTCCGCGCGCATCGAGCAGCTCAAGACGGAGTTCGAGCGGGCCGAGAACGACCACGACAGGGACGCCCTGCAAGGCCGGATCGCTCGGCTGTCCGGCAGCGTCGCCGTCATCCACGTCGGCGCGGCCACCGGCGTCGAACTCACCGAGAAGCAACACCGCGTCGAGGACTCGCTGTCGGCGACCAGGGCCGCCCTGGAGGAAGGCATCGTCGCCGGCGGCGGAAGCGCCCTGGTGCAGGCGGGCAGCGCGATCGACGCGCTGGACCTGCCCGGGGAGAAAGGGCTGGGCGCCCGGATCGTGCGTGACGCCCTCGTGGAACCCCTGCGCTGGATCGCCATCAACGCGGGCTACGACGGCGACGAGATCGTCGAGGCGGTCAAGAACCTGCCGACCGGGCACGGGTTCAACGCCATCACCGGCGAGTTCGGCGACATGTTCGACCTCGGCATCATCGACCCGCTCAAGGTGACCCGCTCAGCGTTGCAGAGCGCGGCCTCCATCGCGGCCCTTCTGCTCACCACCGAGACGCTGATCGTCGAGGAGGTCGTCGGGAACCCGGGCGCGATCTACGCACCCGGATTCGGTGACCTCGCCGAGGGCCTCGTCCGTCCGTCGAACATCCCGTGATGAACCCGCCGTCGCCCGGCGTCGCCTATGCGCCGCCGCCCGCTCCGGAACACCCCGGCGTCGACCCGAGGACCGGCCGCGGGTTCCTCGCCCGCGGCCGGTTCCTGGGCCTCATCGGCCCGGCCTTCGTCGCCGCCGTCGCGTTCGTCGATCCCGGCAACGTCGCCACCAACGTCAGCGCCGGCACCGACTACCGCTACGTACTGATCTGGGCCGTGGTCTCCGCCTGCCTGATGGCCATGTTCGTCCAGTACCTGGCCGCCAAGCTCGGGCTGGCGACCGGCCACAGCCTCGCCGAGGTCTGCCGCGACCGGACCACGACGCCGGTGCGGTTGGGGCTGTGGCTGATCGCCGAGGCCGTGGTGATCATGACCGACCTCGCCGAGTTCGTCGGCGGCGCGGTCGCGTTGAACCTGCTGTTCGACATCTCGCTGTTCAACGGGGGACTCATCGTGGCCGCGGCCACCATGGTCATCCTGCGGTTGCGGCTGCGTGGCAGGGAGGGCTTCTCCGCCGTCGTCGTCGGGTTGCTGTTCGTGCTGGCGCTCGCCTTCGCTTACCTGGTGGTGAATTCGCCGCTGGATCCGGTCGCCGCGGTGTCGGGTCTGGTGCCGCGCCTGCCGGACTCGCACAGCGCGCTGCTCGCGTGCGGCATCATCGGTGCCACCGTGATGCCGCACGCGGTGTTCCTGCATTCCTCGCTGATCGGCGGCCTCACCCCGGACCGGCCCGGCACGCTTCGCACCCGGGCCGTCCTGCGGTTCCTGCGCCGTGACGTGGTTATCGCGCTGGGCCTGGCGGGCGTCGTGAATCTGCTGATGCTGTTGGTGGCGACCTCGTTGCCCGCGGGCACCGGCGACTCGCTCGAGTCGGTGCACGCGGCGTTCCTCGAACGCTCGGGGTCGCTGTTCGCGGCGGTCTTCGCGGTCGCGCTGCTCGTCTCCGGGCTCGCCTCGGCGTGCGCGGGCGTCTACAGCGGGCAGGCCGTCATGCAGGGATTCCTGCGACGCACCAGCAGCGTGTGGCTGCGCCGGGCGGTGTCCTCGGTCCCGGCACTGGTGGTCCTGGCGGTGGTGAGCGACCCCACCTCGGCGCTCGTGTTCAGCCAGGTCGCGCTCGCGTTCGGGCTGCCGTTCGCGCTCGTTCCGCTGATCATCTTCACCGCCCGCCGTGACCTCATGGGTACGTTCGCCAACCACGCGCGGACCACGTTCTTCGGTGTGCTGGTCACGCTGGTCGTGGTGGCGCTCAACGGATTCGTGCTGACCAGCCTCGTACTGAGCGACTAGCGGAAGGACAACCCATGGCCGGCAAGTCTTGGCAGCAAGCGAGTCTCGAGGGGCTCGCGGCGCTCACCGTCGATGCCATGCCCGGGGTCGAGGTGCTCCTCCTCGACGACCTCGCCGAATACCTGATGGGAGCCGGGCACCGCGAACCCCCGTACACCGTCGAGCACGGCAGCCGCGTCGTCAGCGCCCTGTGCGGCGCGGTCGTCAACTCGGCGCGGTTCACCCCGTCGCAGGTCCCGGCGCCGACCCCGGAGATCACCGCTGCCCGTACCCGGATCGTGCGCGGAGCCCACGACTTCGCCGCCCGCGGCGTCGCCGGGATCAGCCGGCTGGCCAACCGGGTGATCCCGGCGACCCTGGGGGAGTTGGAGACGCACCAGAACTCGCCGGAGAAGCAGACCTGCCTGGTGTTCTCCTATGCGCTTCTCGCCGTCGCGTCGGGGCCGCGCAACCTGCTCGACGACGAGTCCGCGATCGGAGTCATGCAGATCTTCCAGGCGTGGGACGCGGTTCTCGGGCAGGGCGTCGTGCTGCCGTGGCGCCGCGAGACCGCATCAGGCTGAGCCGTCGTCAGCGCGCGGTCGTCGCCAGGACGGCCAGGCCGATGGCCATGACCGCCGCGCTGACCACGAGAAACGTCGTATTGTGCGCGCTCCACCAGCGGATCCGGACCTGAACCCAGCCGGGTACCTCATCGGCCCGCACCAGCCGCAGGGCGACGACGTTCACGATCGCCGTGCCGAGGCCGAGCGCGCCGAGCCGGGCCATGGCTTCCGCGAGCGTTTCCAACTCCATACCGGCATCAAACCCCGTCACGCCGAAGGGGAGCGTCTCACCGTGAGACACCCGGCCTTCGACTGCCGTTGCCGGGTCGCCACGGCGCGTGCCGGTTGTCAGGTGAGGTCGGCGAGGTCTTGCTCGGTGAGGGCGAGGCCTGCGGCGGCCATGTTGTCCTCCAGGTGGGCCAGGGAGCCCGTGCCCGGGATGGCCAGGGTCACCGGGGAGGAAACCAACAGCCATGCGAGGCCCACCTGGGCGACCGTGACACCGTGCCGGGCCGCCACCTTGGCCAGCCGCTCGTCGTCGAAGTCCGCACCGCCACCCACCGGGCTGAACGGCACGAAGGCGATGCCGGACTCCTCGCAGGCTGCCAGGAGGTCCGCATCCGCGCGCTGGGCGGCATGGAACTCGTTCTGTACTGCCACGACAGGTGCGATGGCCCGGGCCTCCGCGAGGTGGCTGGTGGTGACGTTGCTGATGCCGAGGTGACGGATCAGGCCCTCCTCGCGCAGCGCCGCGAGCGCCTCGAAGCGTGCGGCGAGGGACTCACCGTGCGGGGCCCCCATGCCGCCGATGCGCAGGTAGACCAGGTCGAGGCGGTCCACTCCCAGGCTTTCCAGGTTGTCCTCGACCAGGCCACGCAGGTCGGCGGGCGCGCCCTGGGAGAAACTGCCGGGGCGGATGACGGGGCCGACCTTGGTGGCGATGACCAGGCCGGACGGATACGGGTGGAGGGCCTCGCGAAGCAGGGTGTTGGCCCGCACCGTCCCGTTGCGGCTGACGTAGAAGTCGGCGGTGTCGATGTGGTTGACACCGAGTTCGACGGCGCGGCGCAACACGGCACGGCCGGCCTCGGGGTCGCGGGCGGGCCCGCCCATGCCGTTCTTGGACGGCAGGCGCATGGCGCCGAAACCGAGCCTGTTGACGACCAGGTCGCCGCCGAGGCGGAAGTCTTCGCTCATGAGGCCGAGCATGATTCTCCCTGAATCGGACGACGAGAGCATGGCAGGTTCCTGCCACGGCACAATGGGCGCATGCCACAGATCATGACGCTCCGCGGTGATCTTGATCTTCGGACCCGGATCACGCCCTTGGCGGCGTTGGACGACGCGGAATGGGTCAGCGTCGCGCGCGACCTCGACACCTGGCCCGGTGCCCGCGAGGCCGCCCGCCTCCGGACTCAGCGCGGCGCGGGAGGTCTGGCCCGCAAGCTGTACAGCCCGGCCGTACTCGCCGACGAGCGCGACCGCGAGACCCTGCGCGAGATGGTCGCGCACGGTTTCCAGGTGCGGATCGCCGCCACCCCGTTGCCCCAGGGCACCGTCATCATCGATCGGCGAACCATCATCCTCAGCGACGCCGCACCCTTCATCCCAGCCGCTCATGGTCACCGCACCTACACCATGAGCGTCGTGCCGGCCCTGGTCGGCGCCGCATACTCGCTGTTCGAGGCGGCCTGGGAGTCGGCCGCGGACCTGGCCACCTACTTCGATGCGGCACGGCCACGGATCGACGCCCAGGCCGGCCTGGTCCTGCGCGCCCTGGGCTCCGGCGTCACCGACGAGGCCGCCGCGCGTGAGCTCGACATGTCGCTGCGCACCTACCGCCGCCGGGTCGCCGAATTGCTGGTCGCCCTCGACGCGGGCTCGCGTTTCCAGGCCGGACTACGCGTCGGCGAGCTCGGCCTGACCCACCGGTGAGCACCCGGCACCAGCCTGAGGAGGACCGGCCGGCCGGTGGCCTGGGTGGTGACTGATGCGGCGAGCGGGCAGCGCCAGAGTCGCTTCGGCGCTGCCCGCTCGCTGCTGCGGTGGAACTAGTCGGTGATGGTGATGTTGTCGATGTAGCCGCGGAAGCCACCGGTGTTGGCCGGCTGGTCATAGCCGATGTTGAGCGCGGTGACGGCCTTGCCGTTGAACTTGGCGCCGAGCGGCACCACGACCTCGTTCCACGTGTCGGCCTTCAGCTTTCCGCACTGGTGGGCGGGGTGCGCTCGGTTGCCGCTCTGGTCGGTCGCCCCGGAGTCGCGCAGGTTGGCGCCACCGCTGAAGGTGAGGTCGACGGCGACGCAGGTGCTGTTGTGGGCGACGACGTGACCGATGGTGCCGTTGCCCTCCGGGTAGATCCGGTAGGTCAGCTTGGTGGTGGGCTTGACGATGATCCGGCTCAGGTTCAGGGCGCGGAAGTACGCGGACGACGTGGTGGTGTTGTGATCGACACCGAAGTACCGGATGGCGTTGGCGCCGGCGAAGGCCTTTTCCTTGAGGACCGAGTTCTCGGGCTTCATGGCGGCGCAACGCGCCGCCTCGACGGTTGCGGCGGCCAGTTCCTTGTGGGCCCTGGTCAGCTGAGCCGCTGCGGCCTTCACCCGGGTCGCCGCGGCCTTCTTCTCCGCTTCGGTGTCGGCGGCCTTGGCCGCGGCTTCCGCAGCCTTTGCCCTGGCCTCGGCGGCAGCGATGCTCGCGCGGGCCTTGGCGACGGCGGCCTTCGAGGACGCGGTCAGGGCGAGCGAGCAGCCGTTGACGTTGTGGAAGGCGCCGGCCCCGACGGCACTGTTCGACCAGTCCAGCGGCACCTCGCCGGTCTCGAAGCCGGTGATCAGGTCCAGTTCGTACTGGCCGCGGCGGACGAACTCGTCCAGCTCGGTCGGGGTGCCGGCGAGCGCCTTCCTCGCGGCGTTGGCCAGGTTGACGAACTTGTCCGCGGTGGCCTTGGCCAGTACCGCCTCGCCCTCCTTCAGATCGGCCTGGTACTTCCGCTGCAGGGCGATCCGGCGGTCCTCTTCGTTGGCCTCGTGGATGCCGGTGTGGATGTAGGTGTTCCAGTCGGCGGGCTCGCGACTGAGCACGGCCTTCTCGGCGGCGCCGCGGACCTCGGTGCCCTCGTCGGCGTTCTCCCAGATGTAGGTGATGAAGTCGCGGTCGCTGGCGGCGAGCATGCCCGCGGTCGCCTCCACCAGGAGGACGGCCAGGGCACGACGGCGGCCGGCGTCCTCGATCAGCTTCTGCTTCAGCGCCGCGTCGTTCTTGGCCTCTTCCTCGATCTGCTTGAGGCGGTCGGCGTCGTGGGCGGTGACGATCTCGGCGCCGAGGAATGTGACGCGGTCGGTGTCGGTGCCGTTGTAGGCCTTCTTGGCGGCCGCCTTGACCTCGGCACCGGTGGCGCGTTCGTGGATCTGCCAGACGAATTCCTTGATGCTCAACGCGAGCAATCCGGGGTCGGCGACGATGCCGATGGTGAGCGCCGCCTGCTGCTTGAGCTCACGTTCAAGCCGCTGCTGCTCCTTGACCCGCTGCTCGATGGCCAGGTCACGGGATTTCGCCTGGAAGACCTCGGTACGGATGAAGAGGGTGCACGCGGTGGTGTCGTCCTCCAGGGTCTCCGGCGCCGAGAAGGCGGCCACCGCGGCGGCACGGACCTCGTCGCGGAACGGCTTGGCGTCCAGGCGCTGCCACAGGGCGATGGCCAGGTCGCAGTCCTTCAGCCCGGTCAGGGCGGGCTCGGGCTCCAACTCCAGAGCGATGATCGCGGCGGCCTTCTCCTGCAGGGTCGCCGGAGTCACGGCGGCGGCCAGGAGAGCGGTACGGGCAGGTGCCGCACCGTAGGCCGCGGCGCCGGCCGGGGTCAGCGTCGCGGCCAGGGTCAGGGCGGTCGCGACACCGGTGAGGCGGGACAGCCTCGCACGCGTGATGAGGTTCACGTCGACCTTTCTCTTGAGGGACGGGTGG
The DNA here is from genome assembly GCF_003947245.1 of Actinoplanes sp. ATCC 53533. Lineage (NCBI taxonomy): Bacteria > Bacillati > Actinomycetota > Actinomycetes > Micromonosporales > Micromonosporaceae > Actinoplanes > Actinoplanes sp. ATCC 53533. The sequence goes on from NZ_QHHV01000122.1 coordinate 10,258, forward strand.
GTGTCCGGCTACCCCCGGCGCAGGGCCAGGCCCGCGCCGATGGGCTGTGCATGAGGATCCCCGTGATTCGTAGCGCGACGAAAGCCACACCGGACAGAGGTATGTGCCGGGTGTCCCCGAATGCCGGGGAGCGCCGTGGAGCCGGAGGTTATCAACGTCGTCGACGAGCCAACAAGGTGACCATTTGGACCGGAAAACCGGGCCATCACACAATGGCAGCGGCCGTGGAGATCATGTGATTCAATGCCGGGCGTCTGATCATCGATTCAAGTGATTCGCGGTTCCCGCGACGCCGCCCTTTGCCGATTTGCGAGATCGGCGCGGCCTTGATAATTCGAGCTTCTCGGGAGTAATCGACATGCGCAAACGCGCTCTGGCCGCGGCTCTTGCCGCGGTGACGTTGGCTGGGGCATTCGGCACGGCGGGCCCGGCATCGGCGTACCCATCGGTGGTGGTCGCGGTTGCCCCGGTGGTCGTTGACGATGCCGCCGAGCGGGAGTTTCTGCTCTGGCTCGCGCAATCCGACGAGCGTGCGATGGTGCGCTCGACGGCTTGGAGCGCGCTGCTCAGTGACGAGGGATACCCGGCGATCCAGCGGTTCTTCGACTCCGAGTACGACTACGCGGAACAGCTTTCCGCCAGCAGCCGGACGCGGAACAAGGACTTCGTGGCGTACGTCCTGGCCACCTGCGTGCCGACCTATGCGCGGGAGGTCTGCGTCGCGGCCCAGCGGGCATCCCGGGGGACCGACGCCGACCGGGAGGCGTTCGTACGCACCGGATATGCCGGGGCGAAGGAGCGCGACCGGCGGGTGCGCGAGGCCGCCGGGAAGGAGGCCGCCGCGCTGGTCGAAGCCGATCGGGCGGTTGTGGCGGTGCTGCGCGACAGCGATCCCGGCGCACAGGTACGCGCGGCGGCCGCCTGGGCACTGCGCCCGGGCAGCGTCGACGGCGACGTTGTGGAGTTCTTCGCGTACGGCTGGGCGCACGCGGCCGGCCTGGACGTGCGGGCCTACCGCACTCAGCTGGCGGCCGACGAGGTGGCGTGGCGCCGTACCGTCAACCGGCTGATCGCCGAGGCGCAGGCCGCCGAGCTGGCCGCGCGGGCCGCCGCCGGCGAGGCCGCGGCACAGGCGCGCCGCGCGGCCGCGCAGGCCTGGGCCACGGTGGCCGACAACACCGGGCCCGCTCGGGTGGCGTGGCAGCGGGCGGAGCAGGTCGCCCTGGCCCAGGCCGAGACGTGGCGGCAGGTGGCCGCCGCGGCCGCCGCGAACCAGAGCCCGAACTGGACGCCCGTGCTGGGCACCGCCGACACCATGGGCAGGCAGTGGACCGTCGAACGTGACCAGGTCAGCGTTCAGTCCGCCTACTGGACCGGCCTGTACCAGCGGGCCCTCGCCGCGGAACACGCCTGGACGGCCGCGCCCGCCGCCTGAACCGGGTCCCCTCATCAACGCTGAAGCGACTTCAGCGTGCCCTCGCTCGCCTGAGCCCGCCACTGCGGCTCGACGCATGAACGGATGTGTGTTTGTGAAAGTCTTGAAACGGATACGTGCCGCGGCGGTGTTGTCGCTTTCGGCCGCGGTCGTCGGTGCGAGCCTGCACGCGCCGCCGGCCACGGCTTCGCCGGTCGACGTGCGGCCCGCGGCGGCACTCGCCGAGGACCTGCCCAAGGTGCCGGTTCCGCCCCTGGTGACCGAGGCCTGGAACGGCACGACCGGCGTGCCCACGTTGGATGAGCGGTGGCGCAAGGCGGTCGCGGATGTGGCCGATTTCACCGCCGAGCCCGAGGTTCGTGATGCCGCGCTGGCCGCGCTGGCCACCGGCGACCCGGTGGTGATCCGGAAGTTCGCCACGGTCGACAAGCCGGCCCTGGACAAGCAGATCCTGGCGCGGGCGAGGCAGATCGCGGCCGACAACCTCGCCAAGATCCGAGCGATGGCGGGTACCGGACCGGCGAGTGGCTATTTCAACGCCGAGGTCGAACGAGTCCTGGCCGGTACCGACCGCGACCGCGAGGCTTTCCTGGCGTACGGCGCTGACATCGCACGTGAGCGCGACGCTCAGGTCGGCAAGGCGGCACAGGAACGGGCCGCGGCACTGCGTGCGCGAGTGCGGATGGTGGCCACCGCGACGGAGGAGGGATCGCACGTCAGGCAAGCCGCCCAGGCCGCGCTCGCGGGGAACGACGCCGCGATCTCGGCATTCCTCGACGGCGGATACCTGGCCGCGGCCAAGGCCGACGCCGAGGCGCGCGAGCAACACCTGAAGGATCTCGAAGCGCGCGACAAGGCCGCCGAGAATCTCACCGAACTGGCCCAGCGCGCGGCCCGGGCGTCCGAAGCCCGCCTCCGGCTGCTCGCCGCGCACGGCGACGCGGTACGCGCATTGCAGGAGACCGCGAACGCGATGGCGTCCGCGGCCAACGCCGCCCGCCACTCGGCACGAGTGCTGTCCGGCACCACGACGGTGCAGCAGAAGGCCGCCGAGCTTGCGACCGCGAACGCCCAGGCCACCCGGGACCTCGGCCAGGCGCAGGACTCCGCGCGTGACGCCGACGTCGCCGCGCGGACCGCCGCGCTGGCCGCCGACGACCTCACCGCCACCGGCCTGGACTACGGTGCCGAATGGTCGCTGATCTCGCAGGGCATGAGCGAGGCCGCGACCGCTGCGGTCGGCGCGACCGAGACCGCCCAGCACGCGATCGACGCCACCATCGCCACCAACAACGCCCAGGGCGCGCAGGCGCAGGCCGAGGCCCATGCCCGGCAGGCGGAGCGGTGGCGCAAGCACGCCCAGGAACACGCGAAGTCCGCGGCGAAGCTCGCCGCGGCGGCGAAGCGACAGGCTGACGCGGCCAAGACGGCTGCCGCCAGGACCAAGAAGGCCCGGCAGGACGCGCAGGACGCCGAGGCCAAGGCGTGGGCGGCGGCGGAACGGACCCGCGAGCACCGGCAGACGGCGCAGGCGCAGGCCGCTGAGGCCAAGCGTCAGCGGCAGATCGCTGAGGCCGAACGCGCCAACGCCGCCCGCTTCCGCGCCGAGGCGGAGCAACAGGCCGCCATCGCCCGGTCGGAGCGGGCCAACGCCGAAGCCCAGGCAGCGGCCGCGGCCGGTGCTCGCCAGCGCGCCGAGGCGGCTGAGTCGTCCGCCGGTGCGGCTGCCGACCGGGCATGGGAGCAGGAGGGCAAGGCCGCGAAGGCACGCGATCAGGCGATCGCTGCCGAGCGCGCCGAGCAGACCGCCAAGGCCAAGGCGGCCGCCATGCGATCGGCTGTGGCGGCTGCCGCCAGTGACAGCGAGAAGCGGGAGGCGCAGCGGCAGGCGGACGAAGCGGATGCGCAAGCCGGCGTGGCCGGCACCGCGGCCCGCTCGGCCCGCTCATCGGCGAACAACGCGACCGGAGCGGCGGCGAACGCGCGGGCCGCGGCGAGTCAGGCACAGCAGGCCGCGGACCGGGCCTGGGTCGCGGCGGAGCGGGCGGCTGCGGCTGCGGCCGCTGCCGATGCCGCGGCGGACAAGGCCGAGGCGAGCGCGAAGGCGACGCATGCGGCGCGGGTGCGCGCGGACGCGAAGGCCGCCCGGGCCACGGCGCAGGAGGTCAAGGCCGCGCGTGCCGCGGATGCGGCGGTGCGTCTGGCGGAGCAGGCCGCCGACGAGGCGGTGCGGTCGCTGTGGGCGGCCAACCGGACGAAGGACGAGGCCGCGGCGGCGACCACGGAGGCGGTCGCGGCGGCGGCGCAGGCCGAGATAGCGGTGAACGCGGCGGTGGCGGCACGCCAGTCCGCGGCGGGTATCGCCGACCCGGCGAACGCCGCGATCGGCTCGGTCAGGCCGTTCACCGGTGCCGACATCGATGCCGACTTCGTCACGCTCGTGGCCGAGCAGGCCAAGACGATCGGTGCGGAGCAGGCGGCGGCGGCCACCGCGCGTGCGGCCGAGGCGGTCACCGCGGCGCAGCAGGCCGAGGCCGCCGCGGGCAAGGCGAACGATCAGGTCAAGCCGGCATTCGCGGCGGCGGCGCAAGCGGCCCGGTCGGCGGCGGAAGCGGCTGCTTCGGCTGCCGAGGCGAAGAAGGCCGCAGCGCAGGCCGCCGTCGACGGGGCGGCCGCTCGTACCGCCGCGGCCGGCGCGGGGCGCGCGGACGCACAGGCGCGCGCGGACGCCACCCTGGCAAGGCAGGCCGCGAACGCGGCCGCCGGTGACGCGGCGATCGCCGGGCAGGCGGCCCAGGCCGCACAGAACGACGCCGACGCCGCCGACAGCGCGGCCACCGCCGCGGAGGCCGACGCGGCAGCCGCTCGCGGCGCCGCCGACCAGGCCGAGGCCGACGCTGCCGACGCCCTCAAGGCGGCCGAGAACGCGCAGAAGTACGCCGACAGCGCCGCGACCGCCGCAGCGAACGCCTTGCAACACGCGGTGGAGGCACAGAAGGCAGCCGAGCGCGCCGAGGAAGCAGAGCGCAAGCGGAAGGCGGCAGCCCTCGCCGAGGCGACCACCACACCACCCGCCGGTCCGGACTCGGACCTGATGAAATATCTCTCGGCCGAGGAGCGGGCGGCACTGATCGAGGCGCAGAAGCTCGCCGGTCAGAACCTGCTGGACTTCCTCAAGGAAAACGCCTTCGACCTGTTCATGGACCTGTCCGGGGTCGGGGACATCAAGTCCTGCATCATGGACGGCAACGTCGAGGCTTGCCTGTGGAGCCTGGTGAACCTGCTCCCGGCCAACAAGATCCTCAATGCCACCTGGGATCTCGCCAAGCTGTTGCCGAAGCTCTTCAAGTTCCTCGACAAGGTCGATGACGCCGCCAAGAAGCAGGACGAGCTCGTCGATCTCGCCAAGCGCAAGAAGCGTGACGCGGATGTCTGCAAGGTCTCGCCCAAGCCCAGTAGCTTCCTGCCCGGCACCCGGGTGCTGCTGCCCGGAGGCGCCACCCGCGCCATCGAGCAGCTGAAGGTCGGCGACCGGGTGGTGGCCACCGACCCCGAGACCGGCGTGACGGCGGCGAGGACGGTCACGGACACGATCACCAGTGCCGGCGACAAGAGTCTGGTGGACGTCACCATCGATGTGGACGGCGGCCGCGGGGACAGGACCGCGATCCTCACCGCCACCTACAACCACCCCTTCTGGGTTCCCAAGCTGTCCGAGTGGGTGCAGGCGGCCCAGCTCACCGCCGGTCAGTGGCTGCGGACCAGCGCCGGCACCAGGGTCAAGATCGCTGCCGTACGGCACCACGCCGCGGTCGCCCGGGTGCACAACCTCACCGTCGCGGATCTGCACACGTATTACGTGGTGGCGGGTGGCCGCCCGGTGCTCGTACACAACGACCCGGCCGAGCGCTGCAAGGGCAGCATCAACCGCAACGCGCTGTCCGATGACGAATTCGTGCAGTCGAAGGAGATCATCGACGAGCTCGGTGGTCACTTCGAGGGGCAGAACATCGGGAACGAGGCCGGGATCGACGGGATCTGGAACAACCTCCCGGCCAGCCTCAAGGAGGTCAGCCCGGGTAGCCTTGACAACGTCAAGGCGCTGAAGAGCGCGGCGGACAAGGCGCGCAAGTCGGTCCTGAAGGCCGGGCACGGCGACAAGGGTGCGGTCCTGTTCATCAAGGCGACCGGTGTGTCGGCCGCCGAGGCGCGGGGCATCGAGCACCTTGCCAAGATGGCCGGCGGCCGGGCGTTCTCCCGCGTCTCGATCCGGACCAAGGACGGTTGGGTGCACTATGGCGCTTGAGTGGGTGGTCAGCGACGGTCGGCCCACCCATCCGGACGAGCTGGTCCCGCTGATCGAGGCGTCCTTCGAGCGGTACTTCCAGCGCGGGGTGAGCCGGCAACCTGACGAGGCCTCCCCGGGCTCCGCCGAGCACGAGTTCAGCACAGTGCTGGAGCTGTCCGTGGACGGCGAGGCAGCACGGGTGCACCTGGACCAGATGAGCTACGACGAGGCCACGGGCACCTGCTCCGGCTACGTCGAGGCGGACCGGACGGGGTTGTCGGTCGCGGCGGGCATCGTGGCGGCGGTGTGCTGGAACGCCCAATCCGGCGGCCGGCTCTCCGGCACCGGCCTCGGCGGCGAACAGCTCTCCGCCGATGAGTCGCTCGCGTTCCTGGACGGCTTGTTCCAGGACGCGGGCAGTGCCGAGGAACGGGTCGGCGTGATCACCCGGCGGCTCGGGTTCGAGTGAAACGTCTCCCGGCGCCCCGTTCGCGGGGCGCCGGGAGACGCAGTCACGCACTCGGCCGGGCCTGCCACAGCCGGGCCTGGTGACGGGCCGTCCTCCGGCGCTTCGCACGGCGTACCGGATCTGGAAGGCTTGCGCCTCGCCAGTGGACCTGGCACGACTCGATCCGGTACGACGCCGGCCGCGCCACGATCGGCGGCACCGGACGGGTCGAACAGCTCAATGTGGCTGGACGGACCATTCCGGACGGTCGGAGGGTCAGCGACGATGAACGGTCACCTGGCGTGCGATACCGCTGATTCAAGGAGGCCCAACATGCGTACCGTGAAAAGACTCGTCATCGTCGTAACCGCCGTAGCGGCGACGTTGCTGGCCTGGCAAGCCGCTGCCGCGGCGGCGTCGATGGTCGAGTACGCGCTGCTCTGATCCCGCCGGGAGCGCCGCGCCAGGCGTTCCCGCTGGCGCGCTTCCCCCTCGAACAGGGTGACCAGCCCGGCGTCGGCCAGGTTGCCCCGTGCGGAGAGGATCAACACCGGCGTGCCGACGCCGCGGCTCCGCAGCTTCGTGAGCCCAGCCACGTACCGACTCGGAAGAAGACTCCCAGGGACCGAAGTGACACGCGGGTCCGCCGGCAAGCGGCAACAGGATCACGCATCGCTGACCCACAATCTGGTATTGGCCAATCGCGAAGCCGTCACCGCCGCCGGGATATCCGTTTCCCCGGCCGGCTCCGGTCGATCCGGCACCCGGTACGGCCGACCCGCCAGCTCCAAAGGCCACGAGGCGTGACGATGCGCAGCACTCTGATTGCGGCATCACCGGATGCCCTGCACTAGGCTCCGCGCCGTGAAGTCGACCGTGTCTGTGACGCAGGAACGTCGCATCGCTGCGACCCCGGCCGTGGTCTGGTACGTCATCTCTACGCCGGAGATGCACGACCGACTGGACCCTCGATGTCACCTGGAGTCGGCGACGGGTAACGGCGACGTCGGATCGGAGTACGTCCTCAACGTTCGTGCCGGTCTCGCGCAGGCACGCCTTCACTACGTGGTCCGCGAAGCGATCCCGCAGACGAGATGGGTGGCCGAGATGGATCGAGCGGGCGAATACGCCGGAGTTCAGTGCGCCGAACTCGTGCCCGAGACGGCAGGCACGCTGCTGCGGTGGACCGTGACTCAGCCGACCGGCCGTTTGACCCGTCGTCTCGTGACTGCATGGTGCGAGCGCGAGTTGGACAAGTGGCTTGCCGCCATCGACCGTCACTCACGATCCACGCCGGGCGGCACTGCCCGAGCATGACGACCGCATATCGGCGAATCATGCATCAGGTCTCGTTCAGCGCGCGGATGTCGTTAACGCAGCGTGGTCGTCGGCGACGGGTCGACCAACCAGCGTGTAGCCGAATCCTCGTCCGGCGAGACCAGTTCCAGCACGGCACACGGGCCGCAAGCCTGAAGGGCTCGCTCGGGTGCGCCCGCCCACCTTCAGCACGTCGGCGACGACGACGAGCCGATCGCTCGGAACTCTGCCGGCATCTCGCCGCCGCGCCGACCGATCCGCGTGAGGTTCGGCTCGGCGCCTCGACAGCGCGCCCGCTTGGGGGAGTGAAACGCGCGCTGCGGGAAGTGGTGGTGTGGCGATGCTGCGCAAGAGCTGGAGGTAGGGACGTGACATGGTCGGCGCCCTGCGGCCACGCGGAACCGGCCGCCATTGTTTGTGGATCGATGAATCAGCGGCCGCCGACGAATGACGTTGCCGGAACGAAAACCCGGTGACCGGACTCGAAATTGAGCGAAACACCTTCGGTGGCCCACTCGACGGTCAGCCGGGTCGGATCCATATCGGTCGCATCGAGGCGGACGTGATGACCGTATCCCCCACTCGGATCGCGGCCCAGATAGACCTCGTAGTGGTCCAGGCTGGAGGTGCTGTCGTCGGACAGCCGCAAGACCGCGATCGGCGCGTGCACGTGCTGGAGAACGACGGTGTGCGGGGAGTCGTCCGAGTACACCACGCTCGGCGGCTGGCTGAAGGTTTTGACAACCGTGGTCCGCGGCCACCAGAGAATGGTTGCGGCGACCAGGACACCGAGAGCCGCAGCGACGAATATCGCCGTTCGCATGCGATGGCCGGGCACCGATTGTCCACTCGGCGCGGGTCGGGCGGGCGGGGGCGCGACGTCGTTCATCGCATGAGTGTCGCAGCGCGGGTCAACTCGTTCGACCACTGCGCGCCCGCACCACATTTTCAAACCAGGGCAGATTTAGTGCTGGAAACCGCTGCTGCGGCTGCAGTGCGGCGGCTCCACCCACCGCTGGGGCACCGCCATCTACGCGGCCCCGGGTGCAGCGTCGGCGTCCGTCAATTATTCAGATCAAGATGATCGGGTTGGTAAGTGCGGCCATGTGTCCGGTCGGGTGGCGTACCTCGATACGAACAAACGCCGCGTCCTGCCTGCTGATGGGCCAGTGCAAGGCACCTGTTCCATCGTCGGTCAGCAGTTCATGATGCAGCTGTCCCCGATCTGTGTGGAAACTGACCACACCGGACGGCACCCCTTTTAGCTCAACCCGCGCCACGGTCGGCTCGTCTTCGGTCTTCAACCGCTCGCCAATCCCGACGCTGCGCTCACCGGCACCGACCGTGAAGGACAGGTCGACCTCGACAGACTCGGCTATCCAGCTGTGCCCGGCACGGAGACCGGCGAGCAAGGCATCGGTGCTCAGCTCGTCGGCCAGTACGACGGTGTGGGGACCACCGATCTGGCCCTCCAGGTGGACATCGCTATTGCCGATCGCCGGGTGCCACGGCCCGTGGTGAATCTCCGCCGCCAAACCACGGCCCCACTCCACCAACGTCGCCTCATTGTCCGCCTGCCACGGCAGATCTGAACGCCACAGACCGTTCCACACCTCGACCGCATCGAACCGCAGGAACGGATACATGAAGGCGCCGGAAGGGTACGGCGCATGCGGGTGCGCCGCGACGCACAGCCCACCGGCGTCATGAACCTGGCCGACAACACGGTCGATCAGTTCATCGCGAATGCCGTAACGCCAGTCGACCACGTGTCCCGGCTCGATGCCGAGCGCCAGCCAATGACCGGTGTCAGTGACGACCTCCTGACCCAGGATCACCAGCAGATCGTCAGCGGCGAGCGACCCCCACGCACCATGCGTGTCTGCCGTGTTGTGCTCGGTGATGGCGATGAAATCCAGCCCGACCCGGCGCGCAGCCGCCGCGATTTGGCTCGGCGTGAGCTCACCGCCGTGTGAGCGCTGCGAATGAACATGGCAGTCACCCCGATACCAACCCCGCCCCCGACCAGCCACCCTCACGGGCGGAAACTCCGGTCCTCCGGGACGCTCGGCCGTGTTCTCATCGGTAGGCACCCCGGGATCCTAACCAGCGGATTCCGGACACGGATCCTCGAAGGAAATCGGGCCTGGCGTCGGTGCTCAACGCACTGATCGGCATGTCCGGGAGCCAGCCGTTTTGGCATCGCCGTGACGCTGCATAGCGCTCGGATCGCGGCAAGATTGGAAGATGAGCGACGCGCGACCGAGTAGCTCGTCAAAGCTCTCGCGTCGACATGACCGCGCGCTTCGGGGGTTACCTGATCAAGCGAGTCGCGTGCAACGACGCCAGGAGCCGCAGCCGGTCCGCGTCCGTGCTGCCCGGCTCGGCGGTGAAGACCAGCATGACCGGGCCGGGGTTGCCGGGCAGTGGGTAGGTGTCCCAGTCCAGGGCGACGTCGCCTACCTCGGGGACCCGGAAGGTCTTGGTGCCGCTGACCGTCTCGCGTACGTCGTGCCGGGCCCACAGCCGCCGGAACTCGGCGCTGCGGATGCTCAGCTCGCCGATGATCGCGGTGGCGCGGGGGTGGGTGGGGTCGGTGGCCACGGCGGCCCGCATCATGCCGATGTAGTCCAGGGCCTGCCGCTCCCAGTCCGGGCAGCTGCGGTCGCCGGTCAGCGTGTCGTCGAAGATCAGTAGGAGCATGTTGAGCCGGTCGGGCGGGTAGGCGTCCGGGTCACCGAGCAGCGCCTCGGCCATCGGGTTCCAGTCGAGCAGGTCGAGATGCCGGCCGAGGACGACCGCCGGGGTGTCCATCACCTGCAGCAGCCGCCGTGTGCTGTCCGGCACCCGTTCCGGCTCGGGGTCCGCCCGGGCGGGCATCGGTCGGCGGGCGGCGTGGGCCAGAGTGAACAGGTGGCGGCGTTCCTCGCCGTCGAGGCCGAGCGCGGCGGCGAGCGCGTCCAGGACGTCGTCGGACGGGCGTACCTCCCGGCCTTGCTCCATCCGCTGGTAATAGTCGGTGCTCAGCCCGGCCAGCAGGGCCAGCTCCTCGCGCCGCAGCCCGGTGACCTTGCGCCGGCCGCCCGGCTCCAGGCCGACGTCGTGTGGACGCAGCCGGCCGCGCCGGGCACGCAGGAAATCACCGAGCTCACGCGCGTACGGATGGGGCCTGCTCATGCCGCAAGTGTGCCGCGGCCCGGGCCACCGAAGGTAGGTCCCGCAGACCTAGGCACCCGGGAACGACCGAGCCGGCCCGGATCACTCCTAGCGTCAACGGCTCACCGCAGCGACACACCCAGGAGCAGCAGATGACCGGATGGACTGCCGACCGCATCCCCGACCAGCACGGCCGGGTCGCCGTCGTGACCGGCGCCAACTCGGGCCTCGGTCTGGTCACCGCCACCGAGCTGGCCCGCCACGGCGCCCGCGTCGTGCTGGCCGTCCGCAACACCGCCGCCGGCGAGGAGGCCGCCCGGCGGATCGACGGTGACGTCGAGGTGCGCGAGCTGGACCTCGCCTCCCTCGCCTCGGTGCGGGCCTTCGCAGCGAAGCTGGCCGCCGACCACCCGACCATCGACCTGCTGGTCAACAACGCCGGCGTGGTGCTGCTCGGCCCGCGCCGCACCTCCGCCGACGGTTTCGAGCTGCAAGTCGCCACGAACATGGTGGGCCACTTCGCACTGACCGGCCTGCTGCTCGGCAACCTGGCCGCGGCGCGGCAGGCCCGGGTGGTCAGTCTCAGCTCGATCACCCACAAGAGCGCGCACCTCGACGTCGACGACCTGATGTTCGAGCGTGACTACCGGGCCGCTGCCGCCTATGGTCGGTCCAAGCTCGCCACTACGATCTTCGGCGTTGAACTGGACCGCCGCCTGCGCGCCGCCGGATCGCCGATCGTCAGCGCGCTGGCCCATCCCGGTCTCACCCGCACCAACCTCACTCCGCGCGCCTGGGAGCACCGTGGCCGGTTCGGGCAACTGATCGCGTGGCTCGGCCTGCTGGCCACCCAGTCGGTGGAACAGGGCGCGCTACCGCAGTTGCGCGCCGCAACCGAGCCCGGGGTGCGGGGCGGCCAGTTCTTCGGCCCGTCCGGGCTCTGGGAGACGCGGGGCCGGGTCACCGAGGCCCGGATCAGCAGGGAGGCCGCCGATCCGGCCGTTGGCAAGCGGCTCTGGGCGGCGGCCGAGGAACTGACCGGCGTCAGCTACCTCTGACCCCGGCGGTCGGTCGCCGACCCGCGGCGTCCCGACCCGCTGAGAAGGACGGCCGGCGTGCAGCCTGGTTCATCCGCCGCTCATGATCGTGAATGTCAAGCATGTCCGTGCGTCAGTCGCTCGCCTCGCCGTGATGCTCCGTAGCGCGGATACTGGCTGGCGTGCGAGCCGCTGGCGCGTCATGGTTAGCCGTGATCATGATCCAACGGGTGCGGGTGAGGTGGCGGGCGTCAGCACGGGGCGCACCGCATGCCGATGCCCGCCGCGGTCTATCCCGTCCAGCGATTCTTCCCCCGTCGCTGCCGGCAGGCGATGTGGTGATCCATGAGGTGCTCGCCGACGAAGCGGCCCGCTACGTGCGCGAGGACGACGTGTTCGGTGGCGGTGTGGAACGAGCCCGCGACGTTGACCTGTGGCTGGGTTCGAAGGGCTCAGCATTGGTGGTAGATCGGCTGCCGGGCTGGGCGGCCTTCCCACGCCAGAGCGGGCCTGCCCGGTTGTTCGTGCTCATGCCGGGGCAGACGGGCCGGTATCGGGCGAACTTCAGGTTCATGGTCACCCAATGCCCTTGTGATCCGAGTTGGTACTACGAGGACTGGCTGGTGCACATCAGCCATGGCGAGATCGAGGGTGGTGGGTTCATCGAACGTGAGCCGGATCAGGAGGTCGACCACCGAGTGAGTCTCTATGGCGGATCGATACGGTCAGCCGGCGGTCGTCGTCTTCGGTGAGCCGGCGGTACTCGCAAGGGCTGCCGGCGCTTCGCCACATGAGATTGAGGTAGCCGTCCGACATGATTGGTGTTGTGGATGCCAGCGATCCGTACACGACCATCACTGAGTCGACGTTCGTGGCGCGATTCCTGCTCGATCCCGACGCGGACACCGTGGACACGGTGGCCAACGTGGACGCGTTCGTTGACCTTCCCGATGGCTCCTCGTGGGCGCTGACGATTTTCACCGTCGCTGAGGTGGGCCGCCTGCTGGCACGGTGGAAGCAGACCGGCGAAGTGGCGAACGGCAGCTATTTCTGGGTCGCCGACCAGCT